>JAFYTG010000032.1 GCA_017558945.1 Clostridia bacterium | reverse complement strand
TCGCCAAGAGTGTAGTACTCGATTGCGATAGAATCAACTACACCGTCGCCATCGTTATCCATAACGAGTGCGATGTGGGGATACTCGAGCACAGAGGTCTTACCAGCGTTCTCGGTTGCGATTTCGAAAACATTGACTGTGGTAACGGTGGACATTCCGTAAACGAGAGTTTTGAGGTTAGCGAAGAGAGTGTCGGAGTTTTTGGCGTCAGCGTAAACAGTTCCGTCAATATTCACCTCGTCGATAATAGCAAAACCGAGGTCGTCTTTACCAACGGAGGATACCTCGGCAAGCTTAACCGAGCCAAGAACCGTTGTGTTAATTATCTCGTTGTTCTTTGTAATAACCAAAACGTCAAGTCCGATGAGTGCGTCACTATTTCCGATGTAGTCTTCGAGACCGAGGTCCTCAAGATTGACAAGCGCACCAACTCCTTCAAGCTCAAGTCTGATTATATCTTCCTTACCGGACTTAGCAGCGCCGTTGTAGCCGAAATGCTCAGTACCTACTACACGGTAGACGGTCTCTGTAAAGATGTCGGTGTCCTTTTCGAGCTCTCCGCTTACCATCGTGGCAATGAGAGTATAGGTGCCGTCCTGATTGTCCTTGAGATAAACGGGCTGACTGCTTACTGCTTCTCCAAAGTATTTGGGAAGAGAATCCTTGGTGTAGCACCCGAGTGTCTCGTGGGTTGAGGTTGCGTTAAAGGTGTAATATATTATCGAATTCTCGTCGGTCTTTACCTTTCTTCCGTTGATTTCGTAGCAGGAGTCGGTAAAGCTGTACGTAATCTTCGCACCTTTGTCTAAAATTACGGTCTCGTCGGTGCTTTCGGGATTTGTATAAAGTGTGTAAAGTCCGTCGCTGTTTACTGTGTAAGCAACGAGGAGATGTGCATAGTCAACGTAGCCGTCGTTGTTCTTGTCCTTAAGCTTGTACGTGCTGTAAGCCTCGTCACAATTCATTCCGTCAATGGCGTTGGCTTTGTTGAGCTCCACACTTTTTATTTTGTTATCAATCATAATGCTGGCATAGAAATGCTCAGCGCTTACCTTACCGTCGACAATAATCGGGTCGGAGCAATTAACGCAAAGCAGGATTGCTGTCTCGTAATTGATATCCTCGGCAATCTCCTCCTCGGGAGCGAGCTCGGGATAGCTTTCCTTGAGGTAGCTTATAGCCATTTTGTTTTCTGTGTCAACCGTGAGATTATCGGTGTTACACTTGATGAATATATCCTTGCCTATTTCCGTAACGCTGTCGGGAATATTGACGCTTGTAAGATTTGTACATCCGTTGAAGGCGTTGGCTTCAATTTTTAATACGCCCTCGGGAAGAGTAATGCTTGTAAGTCTTGTACAGCCTCTGAAGGCGCCCTGACCGACCGAGGTGATACCCTCGGGAAGCTCTACGCCGGTTGCCTTGGTGCACTTATAAAACGCATAGTTGCCCACCGTTGTTACACCGTCAAGCATCTTGATTGAGGTGATTTTAGTCTCGTCATTGTTTTTTGCAAGATAATAGGTGGGACAGAAGGTGTAGTCCTTCAACTCATTTTTTGGAGAAACGTAAGGGAAATTCTTCATTTTTCCTGAGCCGTTTACAACCATTTCCCAGCTTGAATCGGATTTTTTGTAAAATGCACCGAATACGCTGTCACCCATACTCGCAAGGCTGACTACGGGCACGCTTGCCTGTGTTCCGTCGCTTTCGTAGGTGACGGTGGCATCCGTTTTGAACTTACTGTTGAAAAGCTCTGCATATCTGTGTGCATAGGAGCTTTCGGGTGCTATGACCGTTACGGTCTCGGAGTAGAATATATTGCCGAGCGGATTTTTGAAGCTTTCGGTGAGCCTTACCGTCTTGAGACTGTCGGCTCTTCCAAAGGCGTTTATGACAACCGTTTCGGCATTTGTGGAAACCTCTTCGATTGCAGTGCCTCTTATGAATTGCAGACCTAAATATTTTACGCTGTCCGCAATGCTGATTGAGGTTGCATTGTTAAGGCTGAAGAAGCAATAGCTTCCGAGAGAGGTAATTCCGTCCTCTACGACGATAGAGGTTATTTCGTTACGGTATTGAGTCCACGGCGCAGTATCAGACCTTGTATAATTCGGGACTTCTCCCTCACCCGATACGGTGAGAGTACCGTCGGATACCGACCAGCTTATACCGTTATCGCAGGTGCCGTTTATATCGGTTGCGACTGCGGATATGCTGACGATAAGCAATAGAGAGAACAGTGCGAGTATAAGCTTTTTCATTTTTTACTCCTTTCGGAAATTAATTTACGCAATTACGCTTTTCTCCGCGGAGAAAGGCGAGGATATTTTCCTCGGTTTCCCAGAGGAGTCGGGCACGGGTCTCACGGGGTGCCCACGCAATGTGAGGGGTGATATAGCAATTGGGCGCATTGATGAGAGGGGAGGAGTTTTTCGGAGGCTCGGTCTTGAGCACGTCGAGTCCTGCGGCGTATATTTTGCCCGAGTGAAGTGCCTCGGCAAGTGCCTCCTCGTCGATGAGTCCGCCTCTTGCGGTGTTGATGAGAATGGCGCCGTCCTTCATTTTTGCAATCGTGTCACGGTTGATAAGATTCTGATTTTCTGCGGTAACGGGACAGCAGAGAGAGACTATATCCGACACGGCGAGAAGCTCGTCAAGGGAGAGGTGGTCAACTCCGTCAACGTGTGAGCGTGAATGGTAGCATACAGCCTTCATTCCGAGGGCTTGAGCAATTCTTGCGGCTCTTGAGCCGATTGCGCCCATACCGATAAAGCCCATCGTTTTTCCGTCAAGCTCGGAGAGCTTGGATACCGAGAAGGTATAGTCGGGGCACTCCTGCCATCTGCCTCGTGAAACGGCGGCGGAATGGTCGGAAACGTGGTTGGTTATCTCAAGCAGAAGTGCGAAAATGTGCTGAGATACGGAGGCTGTTGAGTAGCCCGGGACGTTGGAGGCGATGACTCCGTGGTCACGGCAGGCGTCAAGATCGATTATGTTGTAGCCCGTTGCGGTAACGGTAACGTATTTTATATTCGGGCAGGCTTCAAGCACCTCACGGGTGATGGGAGCCTTGTTTGTGACGACTATTTCGGCGTTGCCGATACGCTTTACGGTGTCCTCAAAGGTTTCGGTACGGTCGTAAAAATCCACCTCGTCGCAGAGGGTTACTGTTCTGGTTGTGTCAAGGTCGCCCGGATTTAAGGCGTACCTGTCAAGAAAGACCGCCCTCATGACTTACAGATATCGCCTACGCCGTTTAAAACGTAGTGCGGGCAGAAGGAAAAGTTGTTGAAGTTATCGTCGTTGGTAACTCCCGACAAAACGAGTGCGGTGTCAACCTCGGTCTGTATTCCCGATACGATGTCGGTATCCATACGGTCACCGATAATGAGCGTGTCCGCTCTGTGACAACCGAGCTGATTGATTGCGTGACGCATAATGAGAGGATTGGGCTTACCTACGAAATACGCATTTTTGCCCGTCGTCATTTCAATGGGAGCGCAGAGTGCACGGCAAGCGGGCACGATTCCGTTTTCGGAGGGACCCGTTACGTCGGTGTTGGTGCCGATAAGCTTTGCTCCCTTAAAAATGAGCTGTACTGCCTTCTCGATTTTCTCATAGCTGTATGAACGGGTCTCGCCGACGATAACGTAATCGGGGTTGACGTCGTTCATAAATATGCCCTTGTCGTAAAGCGCGTTGATAAGACCCGGCTCACCTATAACGTATGCCGAGCAGTTGGGCTTTTGAGAAGCCAAAAATGAGGCTGTCGCAAGCGCACTTGTATAAAAATGACTCTCGTCAATGTCGAGTCCGAGTCTCTTCAGCTTAAGCTGAAGCTCACGGGGACTTCTTTCGGAGGAGTTGGTGAGGAAGAGAAATTTTTTGTTCTCTCTCTTTAACCAATCCACAAATTCGGGCACGCCGTCAAGCAGACGGTTGCCGTGATATATTACGCCGTCCATATCACATATAAAGCCGAGCTTTTTCTGAAATACGGAGGCGTCCTTGACTACCATATCCTGAAGCTTCATATTTTTTTCTCCTGAGTTAATTGTTGCTGTTAATTTGGTTTTTCTTTAGTGATTGCGAATACTATGGATTATTCTCGAAGCCGGTCTTTTTGTTCCATTGTTATTATCCTTTTTTGTCGATATTTTTGCTGACGCAAAATCGATATGCTTTCGCTATCGCTCAAGCTCGATATGTTTTTCGCTATCGCTCAAAACTCGATATGATATGAATTCTCGTTGCCGTAGGCAACATATCGAGCGCCTTGGCACATATCGAGTCATTTTAATGACATATCGAGAATTCTGCAAGAATTCATATCGATACGATAGTGTATTCCATCATTTCATATTTTGTCGATATTTTTGCTGACGCAAAATCGAT
>JAFYTG010000001.1 GCA_017558945.1 Clostridia bacterium | reverse complement strand
GCAACTGGGTTCCCATCGGAGGCACCGAAGCATATGGCGGTACTATGGGAGACCAATGGAATAAGGCGCACATCGGAAGCGTTGTATTTACGGGAAGCCTTGACGGAAACGGACACGTTATCTCGGGTATGACAATTAAAATTCACGACGTTGCTCTCTATATGACAGAGGGCTCAAATGTCAGATACTACGGACTTTTCGCCAGAGTAAATACAAAAGGAACCGTAATAAAAAACCTCGGTATTATAAATCATACCATCGACCTTGAATATGAGAATATCCCTCAGGATATATCCATTCTTGTCGGCTCTGTTGCCGCTATGGTAACAAGCGGTAACATTGAAAATTGCTTCAGCGCAGGCGGTAATATCAGAGTTAATTTGGGCAATGATTCCATCGTAAACGGAGCTTCGGGAAACAAGAGTGTTGAGGTTGGCGGACTTGTAGGCAACCACACCGGCAACTTCACACGTTGCTATAATACCTCTGATATTTATGCAAATATGCAAGAGGATGGCTTCGTATACGGTGCGGGAATTGCGGCAACAGTTTCATATGCACAGATAAGAGAATGCTATAACAAGGGCAATATTACCGTAGCGCAGTACGTTGATGATTGGGGCTCTGTGAACGCTACGTTCTATGCCGCGGCAGGTATTGCCGTAAAGTCTGAGCTCGCTGGCACACCCGGCATCAGAGGACTGTTACCTGAGGATACAAACTCCTTCTATGACTGCTATAATACGGGAAATCTGTCAGGAAACGGCTGTTCGGGAATTATTAACTACACCGGCTGGGACGTCTACGTTTACAGAAGCTACAATACAGGTAATCTTACCTGTCATTCAATGACGGCTAATGGAGCTAATCACATTATAAATAAGTGGGCTGCAATTTACACAGATACAAATCCCGCAAGATATATTGTCGGATGTGCAACCGAGGGTGGCACAAAGGTTTCGGGCGATGCATGGCAGAACAGCTCGTCTCTTGGCAGACCCGTTCTTAAATGGAATCCCACAGAGGCAGTTCCGAAGACTGTTGCGAAAAAAGAAGGTATCGTTGGAAAATTTACGGACGTTAAAACAAGCGACTGGTTCGCAGAGCCTGTAAAGTGGGCTGTTGACAAGAGCATCACCAATGGTACTGCTCCTGACAAATTCTCTCCCAATGAAAAGTGTACAAGAGCACAGATTCTCACGTTCCTCTGGCGTGCGGCAGGTTCACCGAAGGTTGGAATAAATAATCCCTTTACCGATGTGAAATCATCCGACTATTTCTATGCTGCGGCATTGTGGGCATATAAGAACGGTATTGTGTCAAATGCAAAGCTATCCCCCAATACTCCGTGTACAAGAGCCGAAACGGTTATTTATCTTTATAAAAGTGCAGGTTCTCCCGAATCGGATCAGATAAATCAGTTCTATGACGTTCCTGCAAGCAACGTTTCTCTTAACGAGGCGGTGTGTTGGGCATATGTGAATAATATAACGGGCGGAACAAGCTACAATACCTTTTCGCCGAACGATACCTGCACAAGAGGACAGATTGTTACGTTCCTTTATAGAGCTTTTAAATAAAGAAAATATAAACGGACGTATTAAGAACGAGAAAATTATTCAGTAAATCTGATATATCGGTAAATGCTACCGATAAGCCTGCAGAAGCTCTGAAGAGGACTTTAAGCCTATCAAGGACTTAAAAGACGGCGATGAAGAACGTTTCAATAGTTTATGGTAAATAAATACACAAAAAGGATTTTGCAGAAGCCAAAAGCTCTGTTTAATTAAATTAAAATTATGTCGACATCAGACATAAAATTTTTCAAAAAAGGAAGGAAAGCACAAAATGAAAAGGTTGTTAAGTCTTTTCCTGGCACTCGTAATGTTACTGTCTCTTGTGCCCGCCACTGTTTTATCCGCAGCAGTGAACGGAAACAAAGTATCTTATGAGTTGTCAAACCCCTTTACAGACGTAAAGGAGGACGATTGGTTCTACGATGCCGTGCAGTATGCTCGCATCAATGGTTTCTTCAGAGGAACCTCGGATACGACTTTCGATCCAAACGGTACAATGACAAGAGGAATGTTCGTTACCGTTCTTGGACGTATGGCAGGTGTAGATACCGCAAATTACAGTGGGGAAAATCCCTTTAAGGACGTTCCCGCAGATATGTATTATGCGCCTTATGTTACTTGGGCTGCAAAGCACGGTGTAACAGAAGGTACCGGCAACGGATTATTCTCGCCTGACACCCTTATTAACCGCGAACAGATGGCGACGTTCCTTGTTCGCTATTTTGAGAATTTTTCCGTAGACTGCAATACAGATGAAAAAATCGACGGATATCCCGCTGATATAAGCGAGGTTTCCTCCTGGGCGCAGAAAGCGGTATATACGCTTTGGCAGCAGGGCTTGCTTATCGGTGACGGAGTTAACTTCAACCCTCACGACAAGGCAACACGCGCAGAGACCGCTACGATTGCACAGCGTACGGATGAGGTTGTGGAGGTTTGGTTTAAAGTACCCGGACTTCGCTCTGACCGAGTAAGGATTAATCCCGAGACGGGTCTTCCTTATGAAGAGAAAGAAGAGAAGAATCCCACAACGCGCCCCGGTGTTAGCGATACGATAGTTATAACCGGCTCAAATCAGTGCAGCGTAAAATTCTTCGACGGTGACCGTTTGATAGAAAATAAGATCGTTGCAAAGGAAGGCGTTCTCGATTCACTTCCCGGTACTGAAAAAACCTCGAAGGCAAGCGGAGTTTTTGAAGGCTGGTATGCCGATCCCGAATTTACTCAGCTCTTTGATGCAACAGCTCCCATAATGTCCCATACAAACGTCTATGCAAAGTATTCCGAGCTTGGTACTGCCGAGCTTACCATTACCTCCTTTGCACAGATGGACATTGAGGAGGATGTAATCTTTACCGTTAAGGGCGAGGGCGATATATCCGCTATCAAGCTTGTTCCCAAGGACGGCTCGGATAATATCGAGCTTGTAATCACTCCTACAAGTGACGGTTATACCGTTACCGCCAAGGACGGCTTCAATCCCGGTTCATCCTATGAGCTTACCATACCCGAGGGTATGAGCTTTGTAGGAAGCAACGGCGATACTCTTCCCGATACCGTTCGTACGGCATCCTTCTCAATAGAAAAGGAAGAAGTAGAGAATCTCGAAATGAGCGACCTTACCCGCTACGTTCAGAACGATAACCCTGCGGCGCTTCAGGCAGGAAGCACGGTTACAGTTCCCGATGCGAAGGTAGGCGACCTCATCTGCTTCTACCACACCACAAATCCCGAGGACAGAGATTACAGCTCTGTATCGTATGTAAATGACCCTGAGACCTGGTTCAAGGTAGCAGCGGTTGACGGCGATACGGTTGTGCTTGCAGACCTTGAGGAATCGGATACAGAAAAGCTTTACGATATTCCCGATAACTTCCCCATCATCGGTGATATTTCAGCCATAGACGGCACTCTCACTCTTGAAGATGATGCCGACGGCTATAAGCTTGACGAAGAGATCTATTCAATGATGATGGCGAGTGAACCCGATATCACTCCCGACCTTGCTTATGCAAAGACAAAAATCAGTGTCGGTGACTTCATTTCGATTTACGCTTCAGCCGACGGAGTAGAGTCCGAGGCAGACGTTTACTTCGGCAAGGTTACAGGCTATAATGAGGCTGACGGCACGCTTACATATGAGCTTTCTTCTGCCGAGGAAATCGAGAATGCAGTTGACCTTTACACCAAGCCCGTTATTGAAGGTGATGACCTCATTTCCGAGGAAGAGGAAGAAGAGCTTGAAAGAACCCTTCTTGCACAGGTAGAGAGAAGCGGCTTCGCAGAGGAAGCGGTGTTCATACTTGCCGACCTTGCAACAAAGACAGACGGCTTCCGCAATATGGATGGCGTTCAGGTGCTTCTCAAGGACGAGAACGGTAACACCCTTTCCGATGAAGAGATTGCACTTCTCAACCTTGGTGCAACCTTCGAGCTTTCTGACGACGTTAATCTGACCGTTGAGATTATTACCTCAGGTGACCAGCTTCACTTTGAGGACAAGGGCTCGGTTCAGCTTGCTATCGGAATTGATGCACAGTTCGAGGTAGAGGTAGAGGACGACGGAAAGGTGTCCATCGACCTTTCTGCTACCTTTGTACAGGAAATGGCAATGGGACTCTCCTTAAACGGTAGCCTGGTATGGAAGAAGGTGCTTGGCTTTATTCCCGTACCTCTCGGAGTAAAGATGGGTGCAACCTTCGACCTTTACAGCTATACGGGTATCCGAGTTGACGTTCAGGCATACACGGTAGCTCCCGAGGATGAAAGCCTCTTTGACCAGTTCAAGGACGTTATCAACAACCCCGAAAAGATTGCCGAGCTTCTTCCCGATAACGAAAAGTTTGCGGCTATCAAGGAGGGCTTCGAGACTGTCGGAGACGTATTCGACAAGATAGAAGAGATAGAAGGCGAGCTTGCACAGCTTGAAAGCGATGCAGAGCAGGCTATTGCTTATGCAAATGACCTTGCAACCCTCTGGGATGCGGTAGACGCAATGGACACCGACGGCAAGTATACCAAGGAGGATTGGAAGAACCTTGGTGAAACCTTCGGTAAGACAAACGTTTCTAAGGACTTAATGGATATGCTCAATCTCTCCACAGAGACAGAGCTTGATGCAGACCGCTATGCGGAAAGCCTTGAAGACCTTCTTTCCAAGTATAGTGAAATGCTTGAAAAGGAAACCGATTGGGTTACTCATGTAGAGCAGGAAATGGGAAGATTCGAGGCTAATTACTACGGTCTTGTTCTCTACATGCAGGCGGACTTCCTTGTACACGCAGACCTCAACATCGCAATGGGTGCAAACCTTCAGTACGAGGTTGGTAAGCGTTACAACTTCTGGATAAAGGTAGGTCTCTTCACGCCCGAGGCAGGAAGCACAACCATGGACCTTGTAGACGAGCAGTTTGCATTCCAGTTCTACGTAATGGGTAAGCTTGGCTTAAAGCTTGGTATCAAGGGTACGGTTGGCTTTGCAATCGGCTCAGCCGACATTGCAAACGTTGGACTTTCCCTTGAAATCGGTCCGTACATCAAGCTTTACGGCTTCTTCATTTACGAATATGAGCGAATGAGAGCGGCAAATACAGATAAATGGATTTCCGACAGCCGAATGGCGGGTGCTCTCTATCTTGACTTCGGTCTCTATCTTGTAGCATCGGTTAGCGCTGAGGCGCTTAATACCTTCGAGGTTTCCTATGACTTCGTTGATGAGGAATTCCCCCTCCTTGAAGCAGGTGAAAAGAAATATCCCTATGCATTCCACTATGAGCTTGAAGATGATGAGCTTGTACTTATCGTGGATGACGACGGATACATTTCAACCGAGGCTTCAATGATGCTTCCCGACGATTACCGTGCGGTTTCCTACTGTAACCTTGTATCAGGTTATATGGGAGCATCTGTATTCGATTGGGATAACTACAACGTATATCTTTCAAATCCCGCATTCACCATGGACAAAAACGGTGTTATCACAGTAAAGATTCCCGAGGACGTACGTTATCTTGAAAGTGACTTGGTTCTTACCTATAAGTACGGTAAGATGGCATTCTCCACCTACGATATGCAGATAACACTTCCTCTTGTATGGACAAACCTTTCCATAGACGAGCTGACTCAGTATTATACGGCAAACGTTCGTGTAGGTAACAACCTTGACGGTTACGATATAGTATGGAGTCAGAAGGTACGCAAGGAAGAGGAATTTACCCTTCCCACAGAGGATGAACTCAAGGAGCTTATCGGATATGATGAGGCAATCTATTCATCCATAAGCTTCCCCGATGCAGGCAGAGTAACTTCTATAATCCAGAACACAAACTACGATTGTACCGTTGAATATACACAGTATGCCGTAACGGTTGACAATATCGAAAACATCGACGGCACAACTGAAAGCCGTACATTCTACACAACCTACGGCAACACATTTGACTTCTCCGACCTTGAAGCAACAGGTACACAGGCAAATAGCATTTACAACAAGTTTGCAGGTGTTACCACAAGTGCAACTGTTACCGCTAACAAGCAGGAGCAGGTAATTGACCTTACTCAGCCCATAAAGGGTGCTGTGGCAGAAAAGATAATGAGCGGTATCACCGCAACGGCAAATTACGTTGACAACTCCGCTATTGTAACCTACGTATTCGCAGGCGTTGACCTTGAGCCCGTAACAGAGATTATCAACAAGGGTGGCACACCCACCTACGATGTATTCGGTGCGGTAGCATATCAGGGTATGTCAATAAAGAGCATTACTCCCGAGCTTGGCACGGTTAACGGCAATACAACCTATTTCGTTGATTGCGGCGACATCAAGGGCGAAAGCTATACTATCACCTTTGACGAAAAGGGTGGAACAGATGTTGAGGATATCACCCGTGTAGGCGGAAGCCTTATAGGTTTGCTTCCCACACCCACAAGAGAGCATTATAACTTCGCAGGCTGGTACACAGACGAGGCTCTTACAACACAGTTTGATGAGAGACTTATGCCCGAGACTGACGTAACAGTTTATGCTAAATGGACTCTCAAGCCCTACACTGTAAGCTTCAACGTAAACGGCGGTGACAGCTGGGCAGCGGGAGAGGGAACCAAGACCGTTTACTACGGTGAGACCTACGGAACACTTCCCAAGCCCACAAGAGCGCTTTATCGCTTCGACGGTTGGTTCACAGATACCGAATTTACAACTCAGATTACAGAAAACGACGTTGTTTCATTCACGGGTGAACAGACACTCTTCGCTAAGTGGACTGAGCTTGTACAAATTGAAGAGGCATTCCTGTATGAGCCTTATAACAGAGGAGTTTACTCCAAGGGCGTAGAGCACGAGGTTCTTCCTTTGCAATACCCGACCACTCCCGAAGGCGGTCCCGAAGTAACCGAAGATTCCTTCACCTTCAAGTTTATGCGCCAGGGCAACAACGAGTACGAAGAAGGCTATCCCATCAATGCAGGTACTTATGACGTAACGATAACACGTCCTGCAGATGATTATTATGCCGCATTCTCACAGACCTTGACAGCAGTATTTACTGTCAACAAGGCAAGTCGAAACGTTAATGCGGGTGGCGCTCTTGAAATATCAGACGTTGGTTATACCTACGCTGTTCTCAGAATCCCCGAGGCCGATAATGTAATCGACGACCTTGACGAGAATGCAACTATTTATTTCGAGCTTGTACCCAATGACGGATCATCGAATCTTGTAGCAGGTTATGCAGAAGGTCCTTGGAAAGAGGCTGTACGCGTTGACGGTCTTAAGCCCGGCACGGGATATAACTTAAACATCAGCGTTAGAAATGATTCCAACTACTACAACGAGAACTGCAGAAAATACGGTGTGGTTGAAAGCACACTTGCGATCCCCGATACCATATGGACGGATTACGCAGAGCCTATCGAAATCGTATCAGGTCAGTCCGAGTACGTTATCACCACCGCAGGTCAGCTTGCTTGGCTTGCCAAGGAAACAAATGCAGGCCGTCTGCCAACGACCAACAAGACCTTCAAGCTTGGTGCTGATATCGACCTTACAGGACACAAGTGGGTTCCCATAGGAAAAAATATGGTATCTTCGTTTAGAGGTAATTTCGATGGTAACGGATATAAGATTTCGGGACTTGTCATTAATTCCTCCGACGATTACACGGGCTTGTTCGGAATGGTAGGTTTAAATTCCGGTCACACTATTTGTAACGTAACCATAACAGATGGTTACATCAAATCAAGTTCAGGTGATGCTATCGGTTCTATCATAGGATTCGCTTATGGTAGTGATCCCAATCCCGTAGTTGTTAAAAACTGTATCAGCTATGCTACCGTAATCGGATACAATTGCGTTGGAGGTATTGTCGGTGATAGCTTATGGGGTAGCGTCGACAACTGTGTAAACTACGGTTACGTTAGCGGTAATGATTGTGTCGGAGGTATTCTCGGCCTGACCGATGACTCCTCGCACCTTACACACGGCAACGTTATCGACAGTGTAAACTACGGTGAGGTTGACGGCTGGTGCCACGTCGGAGGTGTCGCAGGCTACGTGAATGTAGGACGAATACTGAATTCCGCAAACTTCGGCGAGGTTTATGCATCGGGCGACTGCGCGGGCGGTATAACCGGCGCACATTCCGATAGTAAAAATGCAAAGACCATGAACTGTATAAACTATACAAAGGTTTGGAGCTATGAGGCAAGCTATACAGGTGCTGTCATCGGTAGAAACACGAAGGATAAGGGCTACGTAGGACCTGTTTATTACAACAAGAACACTTGCTCGTACAAGGCGGCAGGTACAGATGGCGGTTCCTCAGACAGCGTTGACAATCTTGATGCACATAGCTTTACAGACAGTAACTCCTTAACCGTAATGTCCAATCTCAACGATTGGTCAGGCTTTAGCACCTACGGTGCTTCGGAGTGGGTAAAGGCAAACGACAGAAACGGATTTATCCCCGAAAGCGTATTTGAAATGCTCGAAGAAAGAAAATAATATTACAAAAGATAGCCTTCTCTTAAAGGGGAGGCTATCTTCTTAAAAACAATGAAAAAAATTATATTATTACTTATTGTATTACTTTTATTCATCTGCGGATGCACGCCGACCGAAAAGAATAATGAAATTATAATAGCCCTGCTTGATACGGGTATTTCTTCAACCGCAATAAAAGGCGAAAATATTCTGGGTGGTTGGAATTACGTAACCGATAACTCCGATACAGAGGACCGTATCAATCACGGCACTGCGGTGACAAGCGTTATTGTAGGCTGTGAGAGTGCGGAGGTTACGGGAATATCTCCCACGGCGCATATAGTACCTCTCGTCGTTACCGATAAGGTCGAAGGCAAGGCAACTGCGATATCTCCCGAAACACTTGCAAAAGTTATCCGTGACAGCGTTGATAAATACGGAGCTTCGGTCATAAACGTCAGCCTCGGAACAAAGAAAGACGTTCCCGAGCTTCGTGAGGCGATAGAGTACGTTCAGAAAAAAGGCGCTCTCGTTATAGCTGCCGCAGGAAATTCAGGTGATGATGAGCTTTATTATCCCGCAGCCTATGACGGCGTGCTGACGGTAGGCTCTCACGATAAGGATATGGAAATATCTTCGTTTACACAGCAGAATGACACGGTTGATATTCTTGCACCCGGAGAGGATATATGGCTTGCCTCCCGTAACGGCAAAACCTACGGAGCAAGAGGAACATCCTACGCAACAGGCTTTGTAACCGCAAAAGCCGTAAGCCTTTGGGAAGAAAACCCGAAGCTCTCTGCAAAGGATATAAAAAAGATAATCCTTGAAGATGCTTTGGACGTAGACGATTGGAAAATTCTTAATACTTGAAAACGATAAATAAACAAACTGCGAAGGAGATGTAAAAAAAGTCCAGCACGCCAAAAACAAGAAAGCATAAGCAAATGAGACTGTTTATCAAAACAAATACAGATAAATATTAAGGTAAAAACTCAAAAATGAGTTTTCTCGAATAAATCATATGTTTTTGGCTCTGAACAAACCTCGCCACTACCGTACACTCGTACGCTGACGGGCTTCGGTTTGTCCATTCTGG
>JAFYTG010000031.1 GCA_017558945.1 Clostridia bacterium | reverse complement strand
TAGGACGGATTTAGTTGAAAAGAACCCACACTTGTCGGAGACAAATGTGGGTTCTTTTCTGGTGCACCAGAAGGGACTTGAACCCCCACGTCGAAGACACCAGATCCTAAGTCTGGCGCGTCTGCCAATTCCGCCACTGGTGCAGATATCGTGTTACATTCTACCACAAGTACACGAATAAATCAAGCGTTTATTTAAAATATTCCAAGGCTTTATAGGTCAAATGACGAATTTTGAGGCTTTTACACCTCGGATTTTGCAAATATACAAGCCCAAACCCACAAGATTTTAAAAGAAATTTAAAAAAATTCCAAAAAACTCTTGCAAAATAGAAAAAGTTGTGATATACTGCACAGTGCAACACTATGGAGTTATAGGAATAGTCCTCTGCTGGACTCGGCACGAACATTCCTTACTTTCCACAAAATAATGGAAGGAGGAGCCTTTATTATGGATCTTATTAAGGCTTTCACAAACGAGCAGCTCAAGGAACAGAAGCCCGAATTCAGAATTGGTGACACCGTTAAGGTACACAACCGTATCAAGGAAGGAACCAGAGAAAGAATTCAGTTTTTCGAGGGCACTGTTATCGCAAAGAAGAACGGAGGCATTTCCGAGACCTTCACCGTAAGAAGAATTTCCAACGGTGTTGGTGTTGAGAAGACCTTCCCCCTTCATTCTCCCAACGTAGTTGCCGTTGACGTTATCCGTCAGGGTAAGGTTCGCCGCGCTAAGCTCTACTATCTCCGCGATAGAGTCGGTAAGGCAGCTAAGGTTAAGGAAAAGGTATAATAGCTTTTCTACGAGAGACCTCGATTTTTCGGGGTCTCTTATACTTTTTGTAAAAATTTTTATTACCTATTGTAATTTTACGCATTTTGTAATATAATTTTTGTATTCTTTTTAAAAAGCGAGGTCAATTATGTACAGAATAGCAATAGTCGGCTACGGCAATCTCGGCAGAGGTGTTGAAGCCGCAATCCGTCAAAATCCCGATATGGAGCTCGTTGCGGTGGTATCACGCCGTAACCCCGAAGGGCTTAAAACCGCAACCGACGGTATTTTAAAGGTAAGCCTTGACAACGTGCTCGAATTAAAGGGCAAGGTAGACGCGCTCGTCATCTGTGCGGGAAGCGCAACCGACCTTCCCGAAATGACACCCGCACTTGCAAAAGACTTCAATGTAATTGACTCCTTTGATACTCACGCAAAAATCCCCGAGCATTACGCAAAGGTAGACGCTGCGGCACGCTCCGGCGGTAATATAGCTATGATTTCGGTAGGCTGGGACCCCGGTATGTTCTCGGTTACCCGTGCAATGTCCTCGGCAATTCTTCCTGACGGATGCGATTACACCTTCTGGGGCAAGGGTGTCAGCCAGGGGCACTCGGACGCTATCCGCCGTATTGAAGGCGTTATTGATGCCCGTCAGTATACCGTACCCGTAGAAAGTGCCGTCAACGAGGTTACCTCGGGTAAGTGTCCCGAGCTTTCAACCCGTGACAAGCACACTCGCGAGTGCTTCGTCGTAGCCGAGGAAGGTGCAGACCTTAAACGAATCGAGCGTGAAATAGTTGAAATGCCCAACTACTTTGCAGACTACAACACCACCGTTCACTTTATCACGAAGGAAGAGCTTGAGCGTGACCACGCAGGACTTCCTCACGGCGGCGTTGCCATCAGAAACGGAAGAACGGGATTAAACCTTGAGCACACTCACACGATATCCTATTCTCTCCGTCTTGATTCCAATCCCGAATTCACTTCAAGCGCCATTGTTGCATACACACGCGCAATGCTTCGTATGAAGGAAAGAGGAGAGGTCGGCTGTATCACCGTATTCGACGTTGCTCCTGCCGATATGAGCGCACTTTCACGCGAGCATTTAATTTCACATATGCTTTGAGGACGAATATGATTTGCAATAATTTAAAAAAGGAAAACGGTCACCTTTACTTCGCAGGGCTTGACACGGTTGAGCTTGCCAAGAGCTACGGTACACCGACAATGCTTTTTGACGAGGACCGTTTTCTCGGAAACGTAAATACCTACATTACCGCAATGCACTCGGCGTTCGGTGAAAAATCTATGCCACTTTATGCAGGCAAGGCTCTCTGCTTTACGCACCTTTACAGACTTCTGCGTGATTATTCGGTGGGAGTTGACGTGGTATCCTCGGGTGAGCTTTTCACCGCTCTTTCGGGAGGATTTCCCGCAGACAGAATATATTTTCACGGAAACAATAAGACCGATGACGACATCTCCTTCGGCGTATCCGTCGGCATCGGATATTTCGTTTGCGACAACCTTGACGAGCTTTTGAAAATAGACGAGATTGCAGGTGCGCAGGGCGTTGTTCAAAATATTTTAGTTCGTCTTACTCCCAGCGTTGACGCTCACACCTACGAGGCGGTCAACACGGGAAAGCTTGATTCCAAATTCGGCGTTGCCATTGAAACGGGTGCGGCAGAGGAATTTATCAAGACAGCCCTCTCTCTCAAATCCGTCAAGCTTTGCGGACTTCACTGTCACATCGGCTCACAGATTTTCGATGCAGAGCCATTCGTTATGGCAACCAACACAATGGCGGACTTTTGTATCCACCTCAAAAACACTCTTGACTACAACGTTGAAATACTCAATCTCGGCGGAGGCATCGGCGTAAGATATCTTGAAAGCGACCCCGAGGTCAGTATAGCGGATATCGTTGCCGAAATGGGCAAGGCTCTCCACAATAAGCTTGACTCCTCCCCCGTTGAATTTCCCGAGGTAAGACTTGAGCCGGGCAGAAGCCTCGTTGCCGATTGCGGTATGACACTTTACTCGGTAGGCGCTATCAAGGAAATCACAGGCGTTAAAAACTACGTTTCTGTAAATGGCGGTATGGCAGATAATCCCCGTTTTGCCCTCTACAACGCTCCATATACGGTAATGCTTGCTAACCGCGTTGACGAGGAGTGCGACTATCCCTGCACGGTCGCAGGAAGATGCTGTGAAAGCGGAGACGTAATTCAGGAAAACGTAATGATTCCCCGTCCCGTACGCTCGGATATTATTGCGGTGCTTACCACAGGCGCTTATAACTACTCTATGGCAAGCCACTACAACCGACTTCCCAAGCCGCCTATCGTTGCTATCCGTCAGGGCAAGCCCGAAATCGTCGTAAGACGCGAAACCCTCAAGGATCTCTTGAGCTGCGATATCGTATTAAAGGTAAATGAATAAAAAATAAGGAGTTGCGAAATGCAACTCCTTAATCTTTTATAAAGCTTGATTACTTAACGCTGTCAACGATAACGGTGAAGTCCTCAGACTTGAGGGAAGCACCGCCGATAAGACCGCCGTCGATGTTATCCATTGCGAGAAGGTCTGCCGCATTCTTAGCGTTCATGCTACCGCCGTACTGAACGGTAATGTCGTTAGCAACGTCGGTGCCGTAAAGCTCAGCGATAAGACCGCGGATGAACATACAAACCTCTTCAGCCTGCTCGTTTGTTGCAGTCTCGCCGGTACCGATAGCCCAAACAGGCTCGTATGCGATAACGACGTTTGCCATAGCCTCAGCGGAAATGCCCTTGAATGCACGCTTGATCTGGATTCCGATAACCTCGAAGGTGATATCATCCTTACGCTCTGCAAGTGTCTCACCTACACAAACGATAGCCTTGAGTCCGTTTGCAAGAGCCTGAGCGGTACGGAGGTTTACAGTCTCGTCGGTTTCACCGAAATACTGACGGCGCTCGCTATGACCGATGATAACGTACTCAACACCGCTCTCACGGAGCATCTGTGCAGAGATTTCACCGGTGTAAGCACCGCTGTCCTTGAAGTGAACGTTCTGTGCGCCAACCTTAACGGTAGTGCCTGCAGTTACTTCGATTGCCGCGGGGATGTCGATTGCGGGAACGCAAAGAACAACCTCACACGCGGTCTTGCCGTTATTTTTAGCAACCATTTCGGAAAGAAGAGCCTTGGTCTCTGCGGGAGTCTTGTTCATCTTCCAGTTGCCTGCGATAATATACTTTCTTGCCATTTTTTACATCCTCTTTTCTATTATTTGTTGTTGAGGCAGGAGATACCGGGAAGGTCCTTGCCCTCGAGGAATTCAAGAGATGCACCGCCACCTGTTGAAACGTGGGTCATCTTGTCTGCAAAGCCGAGGTTCTCAACTGCCGCTGCGGAGTCACCGCCACCGATGATGGTGATACCGTCGCACTCAGCCATAGCCTTAGCAACGCCCTTAGTACCGTTAGCGAAGTTCTCCCACTCGGAAACGCCCATAGGACCGTTCCAGATTACAGTGCCTGCGCCCTTAATGGTCTTAGCGAAAAGCTCAGTGGATGTAGGACCGATGTCAAGACCCATCCAACCGTCAGGAATAGAATCAGAGTAAATTCTCATAAAGTCGGAGTTCTCGTCGTACTCACGAGCGATGATGTTATCAACGGGAATGAGGAAGTTAACGCCCTTAGCGTGTGCCTTCTCAACGAGCTCACGAGCGAGGTCGAGCTTATCGTTCTCAACGATAGAGGTACCGATGTTGTTGCCAAATGCCTTGAAGAAGGTGTAAGCCATACCGCCACCGATGATGAGAGTGTCAACCTTTTCGATAAGGTTGTTGATTACGTTGATCTTATCGGAAACCTTTGCGCCACCGAGAATAGCAACGAAGGGACGAGCGGGATCAGCAAGAGCACCGCCCATAACGGAAATTTCCTTCTGAATGAGGTAACCGCAAACAGCGGGCTTCTCAGGGCAGAACATTGCAACGCCTGCGGTAGAAGCGTGAGCTCTGTGAGCAGTACCGAAAGCATCGTTTACGTAAACGTCGCAGAAGGAGCCGAGCTTCTTTGCGAATGCTTCGTCGTTCTTTTCCTCTTCCTCGTGGAAGCGGATATTTTCAAGAAGAAGAACCTCACCGGGCTTGAGAGCGGCAACCTTTGCCTCTGCATCTGCGCCGATTACGTCCTTTGCCATAATAACTTCCTTGCCGAGAAGCTCGGAAAGTCTCTTAGCAACGGGAAGGAGAGAAAGCTTGGTTACGTCATCCTTAGCCTTTTCAAGAGCCTTAGCGGTAGCCTCTGCCTGCTCCTCTGCGGGAAGTGCTTCGATCTTCTTCTTTTCCTTCTTGGAAAGCTTGAGAGTCTCGTTGAAAATGTTGTGGGGACGACCCATATGTGAGCAAAGGATTACTGCAGCACCGTTATCAACGAGGTACTTAATGGTAGGAAGCGCGCCAACGATTCTCTTATCGTCGGTGATAACGCCATCCTTAAGGGGTACGTTGAAGTCGCAACGAGCAAGAACCTTTTTGCCCTTGACTTCAATGTCTTCAATAGTCTTCTTGTTAAGCATTGTTTTCTATCTCCTATTTTCAAAATTTAACTTATTTAATGCGGTCAAACTACCACAAATACCATAATATCACATAGTTTGTTATTTTTCAAGATGTATTTGTGAATTTTTTAACTGTTAGTGTATTCCTTATATATAATACTCTTTCCGACGCCTCTGTCACGGGCTGTTTTTTTGATGGCGTCCATCTTCTCAACGCCCTCGGCAATATAGTGGTCAACGTGTTCGGTAACACTCATCGAGTCCCAGAAATGCTCGGCTTCTTTTTCACTGCCCCCTTCTACTACAAGGACAAACTCACCCTTCGGAGCATTCTCGGTATAATAGCTTACCGCCTCTGAAAGCGTCGTGCGGTGAACCCTTTCGTTGAGCTTGGTAAGCTCCTTTACAAGTGATATTCTTCTGTCGCCGAGGATTTCAAGCATAGCCGCAAGAGTATCGCAAAGCTTGTGAGGTGCTTCGTAAAAAATGAGCGTGTGCGAAAGTGATTTTACAGATTCAAGATGCTCGGTGCGTTCCTTTTTGTTGGTTGACAAAAAGCCCTCGAAGGTAAAGCGTGACGTGGGAAGTCCCGATACCGCAAGTGCAGACACCACCGCACTCGGACCGGGTACACAGTAGACCGTAATATCATTTTCGGCACAAAGCCTTACAAGGTCCTCACCCGGATCGGAAATTGCGGGCATACCCGCATCGGTAACGAGCGCACAGCTTTCACCGTTTTTAAGGCGTGAGATTATATACTCACCCTTTTCGTGCTTGTTATGCTCAAAATAGCTTATCATAGGCTGCTTTACGCCAATGCATTGAAGCAGCTTACCTGTAACACGGGTATCCTCGGCGGCAATAAAATCCACCTCGGCAAGCACCTTCTTCACCCTATCGGACATATCCGAAAGATTTCCGATGGGAGTACCCGTAAGGTAAAGACAGCCCTTTTCAATTTCGTTTGCCATAGCCCTCTCCTATCACCGAGCTTTGATAGACTCTCTCCATCTCCTCGGTATAAACGTCTTTTTCACGGTAGATTATAAGCTCGGAAAGCTTCAGGGAGCTTTCGGCACATTTCTTTGCCCTGACCAGCACGAGACAAGGCTCGGTGCCCTCAAAGGATTTGACAAAAATCATCTCCTTTGGCTCAAGAGAATTTTCGCGCAGGGCACAAATAAGGTCGCAAAGCCTGTCGGGACGGTAAACGATATACATATCACCGCCGTTTTTCAAAAGATTTGCACCCGCTCTTGCAAAGTCTGAAATGTCGCTGTGCATTTCGTGTCGGGCAACCATCTTTCTGTCGGACAGACCGAGCGCGCCCGAGGTCTGCTTCATATAGGGAGGATTGGATACCACGAAGTCAACCGCCTCAACGCCGTAGGGACGGAGGTATGACGGAGTTATATCACGCACGTTTTCGTGTATTACCTCAATTCTGTCCGAAAAGCCGTTAAGCTCGGCGTTTTCACGGGCAAGAGCAACGTAATCCTCCTGAATTTCAAAGGCGAAAATCTTCGACGGATTTTTGTGGTGACAGAGCAGAGTGGGAATTATTCCCGTGCCCGTACCAAGCTCAGCACCTACCTGACCCTTTTTCACACGGCAAAAGGCGGAAACCAGCACCGCATCAGTACCGTAGCTGAAGCCCTCGGTATATTGATACAGCGAAACGCTTTCGTTTATTTTATCAAGTCGCTTTTCCATCAGTCGTCAAGCCTTCCCGAAAGCTTGACGTTACGCATAGACATTCTGTCGGCGTCCTTTTTAGCGGCAGAATCACGCTTGTCGTAAAGCTTTTTACCTCGGCAAAGTCCGATTTCCATCTTGACGTGAGGGCCCTTGAAATAAAGGGAAAGCGGAATTATACTGTATCCCTCTCGACCAACGAGTCCGAAAAGCTTTAAAATCTCCTTTTTATGTAAGAGAAGCTTTCTCTGACGCATAGGATCACGGTTGAATATATTGCCCTTTTCATAAGGGGATATATGCATACCGTATACGAACATTTCGCCCTCGTCAACCGAGCAGTAGGAGTCCTTGAGATTGACCTGACCAAGCCTTAAGGACTTGACCTCGGTGCCTGCAAGCTCAATGCCCGCTTCATATTTATCCTCTACGAAATAATCGTGATACGCCTTTTTGTTGTTAGCAATTATACGAATATTATCAGCCATAATTACCTCCTATTTAACTAATTTTATATTTTAGCATAAAAATCCTCAATTGTCAAAATTATTTACTGCGCGAAAGCAATCCAACGCTCCCCACAAGTATAAGGAAGCCACCGAACAGCTTGGAGAGAAGACCCGTGTCAATGCTTCGGGCAAGCATTACGGCAGGTATTCCTGCAGCAATTCCGAGCGGAATTATAATAAGCATGGGCTTCGTAGCAATTCTGTGACGGTGGAAATTCACAAGACTTGCCGCAAAAACGCAAAGTGAGAAAAACATAAGGTTAAGCCCCTGAGCCTCGGCTTGAGGCACGCCCTTGACGAGAGTCTGCCAGAGTATATACAAGCCTCCCGACCCGACTCCCATTCCCGTAAGGATTGCAAAAAGGGTACTCATCCCATTACCCCCTTTATTCCGCAAAGAATGACGAGCGCAGAAAATATTTTCTTAAGAAGCCTCGGGGATATTTTACCCGACAGATAGGCTCCGACTCCTCCGCCGATAAGCGCAGGCAAAAGGTCTGCCTTGAAAAACGCCCTTACCGAATCAGCCGAAAGCGTGCCCGCCTTTATATATAACGCAAAGCTGAACAGACTTAACGCAAGAATTATAAAATTTGCGGTGGCAAGAGCACGTCTTGTATCACAGCCGATAAGCACGAGCGTGTAAAAGGCTATAAGCCCTCCGCCCGTGCCGAAAAATCCGTTTACAAAGCCTGCGACTATCCCGCTCGCCGACAGTATTATCACCTCACGCAAAAAATCACCCCACTTTATTGTGAGATGATTTTTTGCACTTTATACAATTCTTGTTTACTTTGTCAAAAACGCCCTTATCCTCTCCCAGATGCTTAGAGGAAGACTCTCGCCGTTACGAAGCTTCATTATTCTGTCGTGCTCTTTCTTTAATCGTTTCTCTTTTCTGTTAAGATTGTTATAGCTCTTTCCGTTCAAGATGATGTCAAGCTGTTCACGGGGCTTATTTGTAACTGCATCGGGCATTTTGGTAAGCGGAGGCTTTGTGTCGAAATAAAGTGTGCGTTTATACTTTTCGGCAATATCCGTTATCACACTCTTTATGACATCAATTGAGGATTTGTCGTACATCTCAAAATTTGCGATAAGATTTGCATTTAGTCCCATAGGAGAAAAGGAAAGCTTGAAAAGAGGATTTTCTTTTTTCTCACCCCATATTCCCTTGGGATAGAAAAGTGTGTCAATTGTGTAGGTTCTCAAAAAGTCGGAGAACATACAGTCATCAATTTGACGTATTATGAGACTGTTGCCGTCGCGGTAGCACCTGTCGGTCTCTCCCGCAAACTCAAGTACCGCTTCACTTACCATGTCAAGCTCCAAGGATATGTCAAAATGCTCGGACAAGCCACGATAAACAGCACCGTCAAGCAGCCTATTCAATGCCGCATATTGACAGTCGGAAGAAGTGGCAAGTGATAATCCCTTTTCATCATTGAAAAGAAACAACGGATATTTGTCAAATCTCGCTTGAGTGCCAAAATAATCCCAATCAATAACGTTTAAGCCTACATCATCAACATCAGGAGAGCAATAAGCTTCTTTATGGCAATCCATATAAAACGGTTTGGTTGCATATATAAGATCTCTGTTTGCTTTTTTTACCACCAGTTCAATTATTTTTTTAAGCTCTCCAATATACTTTTCGTTATCTGTGGTACAGCAAAAAAAACATGGGTCATAATGAATCCCCCATCCTTCGTCTAAAATTGATGAAAAAACAGAGCAAATATTTGTGTCGTCACAACACTTGTCATAGGTGTCGCACTCAAAAACATCAATTTTATAATCATGGCACCACATATCAAGAAAATATTCGGAACACAGATAATTGTCAGTTACTTTACATGCTCTCCACTCAAAGCTACCTTCATTATTAAAATAGCTATTTTCATTTTCAAGATATAGATAGTTTTTAAGATACGGATATACGTACTTTCCCTGTAAAAACTCAAATAAAATTTCTCTTACAAGAGGCACCGAGTGACGATAATCGCTAATCAACTTATTTACACATAGACACAAATCTATTTTTTGGGGAAAATCTTCATTTTTAGATATACTGATATATATAGGATTATTTCTGTAGCCCATTATTTTGCCCTCCTGTATAAGTATATTTTATTATATCCATACCACGCATAAAAGTCAACAAAAAAGCAAAGCCATTTAAGACTTTGCTTTTAAGAAATTATTGTTTACTTTGCCAAAAACGCCCTTATCCTCTCCAAGATGCTTGGAGGAAGACTCTCGCCGTTGCGGAGCTTCATTATTCTGTCGTGCTCTTTCTTTAGCCGTTTCTCTTTTCCTTTTAGCTTAGTACCGCATTTCCCGTTCAAAATAACGTCAAGATGCTCCCGAGGATTATTT
>JAFYTG010000030.1 GCA_017558945.1 Clostridia bacterium | reverse complement strand
CACACACAAGCTTCAGGGAATCGGTGCCGGATTTATCCCCAAAGCGCTCGATACCGAGGCTTACGACGAGATTATAACCGTTTCCGCAGAGGATGCCTATTCTTCCGCACGCGATATCTGCCGTACCGACGGTATATAGGCTCTCTGTTGTGTCCTCGGTCTTTGAGGCACCGTCTCAGACGGCTCTGCTCTCACCTGAGCCGCCACCGCTCTCGTAAGCTCGTTCATTATATTATTACGCTCCTCCTCGCTCGTCGCATTACAAATTCGTTGGTAAATTCTTGCAAGCTCACGTCTCGTCTCCACCGTTGCCACACCCGTCGGAGAAATGCCAACGCCTCTCTGAAATTCTCCGACCGCCGTTTGAGTAATACCGCCAAAGACACCGTCAGGAGTCAGATTTGCGGGAATCGTATCGAGGAAGCCTCTCACCTTCAAAAGCTCAAGCTGTAAAAGAAGCACTGCAAGACCCCGACTACCCACCGAAAGAGCTGACGCAGGCTCAAGAGGTGTATGACATCCGCCGTTAACGTAGGAGACCATAGCGTTAAGAGCCGTCCAGGTATCCCGTCCGACCACTCCGTCAGCCGTCAAGCCGACAAGCCGTTGAAATATTCTCACCGCATCTGCGACCTCCGAGGTAAATCTATCCCCCATCGCAAGCCTCGGCAGAGCCTCAAGCCGACGTCCGACGGCGTTCAGAGAGGCAATAATATACCTCACGTCCTCTCCCCGACTTCCCTCTCTGAGAAGGGTATTCGGATAAGCACGCTCGCCCAGGTCCTCGATTTGATTGTCAGCCTCCTTGCGATATACGTCGTTGAGCAGATTCCAGGTCACCGAGTCAACGATACCCGTCTCCTCAATTCCCACAAGCCGTTGAAAAGTTCTCACGGCGTTTTCCGTACCGCTGCCGAAAATTCCATCCTCCTCAACGCTCGGAACGTCAACGAACACCCGTGACAGAGCGTTTATAAGCTTCTGAATATATAAAACGCTCTCACCGTTATCCCCAACCGACAGCTCGTAGCTCGGATAAGGAAGAGTGCCGAGGCTGTCACCAACCGACGGCACGTTGACGTTTTCACGGATGCCGTTATACACGTCCACAAGCTTATACCAGGTAACGGGACCAACACGCCCATCGGGAGTCAGACCGTATGCAAGCTGAAAGGAGTATACAGAATCTCTCGTCGAGCCTCCGTAAACTCCGTCTATTTCAACGTCTCTTACCATATCATTGTATAGGGCGATGGTGGAAAGATACAGCTGAATCTCAAGCACCTCGCTACCCTGAGAGCCTACCCTCAGTACCGTACCGGGATATTCCTGCGAGGAGTAGCTCGGTCTTTCCCCCTCACTCGTCAGCTCTGCAAGGCGCTTAACCGCAACGTAGATACGGGAAATGGCGTACCAGGTAGCCTTACCGACGACACCGTCGGGCGAGAGATTGAAGATACGCTGAAATTCCTCCACGGCATTTCTCGTCGAAAGTCCGAAAATTCCGTCAACAGCAATAAGCGGTATTCTCGGATAGTTGACGGCAATGCGGTTCAATTGCTGCTGCATCTCTCTCACGGGCTCACCCTGAGCACCGAGCGACAAAGGCGTACCGGGATATGACTCAAAGCCTCCGATAAGCACGTTATCCTCCACAGTCTCAAGCTCTCCGTAGTAATCCTCAAGTATCTGAAGAGCCGAAAGCCCCTGATTTGCCAAACCGACCGTACCCCATTGGGACATACCGGGGCAGGTGACCGTCGTACCGTTGCAATACTCCGCATAAAACGGCTCTTCTCTGCCGGGCTTTCTCAGATAGACGTTAAAAATCTCGTCAACTATACGGGAAATATTCTCAAAATAGTTCCTTCCCTCCACGAAATACTGGTCGTATTGCGTTGAATTGGTAATATCAAAATCATACCCTCGGCTTCTGTACCACTCGGTATAAACTCTGTTCAAGACAAGGGATATCTGCGCAAGAATATTTGCCCTCAGCGACTCCTCAGGCCAGGTAGGATATATCTCCGAGCTTGCGACGTTCTTTATATAATCCTGAAAGGTGACCGTCACGTTTCGCGCAAGCGTATCGTTTGGCACACCGAGGTGTACCGTGATATATTCGGGTATGTACGGAGTGGTATGAAGCTGACCTACGGGGCGTTGAGGAGCAAGAGTCGAGATGTCTGCGGGAGGCTGGGGAGGAAGTCTCAGAGCATGAGGCGGAAGGGTCAGATATACGGGTCCCTGAGAGGGTGGGAATGCCTCGGGAAGAGGCTGCATCTGCACCTCTAAAATCGCCTCGCTGTCTGCAAAAATCTGCACGCCGTTTATGTACGTGTTCTGATATCCCGGAGCTATCACCTCCACGTTATAAAGTCCGTAGGGTGCAAGAAGCTCGTCGGGGTCAAAGGTCGTGTCAAGGTCGGGTACCTCAAGCTCAAAAAACGGAGTCAAGCCGTCACTTCCGAGTGGCACACGCTCCTCAAAAATGAGAGGACCCGCACTCGTTTTTATTCTCACGACCGCTCCCGTCACGGGCAATGCAGAGCCCGTCACAAGACGCAAGCCAAGTGTTCCTTTTGCCATTTTTTCTCCTTTCAAAACCAAGAATTTTCATTAACAGAGTATGAAAATTTTAAAAAAATGTGAATTTTTTTCACCACTAAATATAGTTTCAAATTCCCCCGTCCAAGCCGAGCGAGGCACGATATAGCGGTAATTTACGATTTTTCGTAAAACGCCCGAAATTCAAAAATGTGCTTTTTTGCTTGACAAATCGGATTTTTTTGTGTATAATGCGCTCGAAAACAACTTTTGAGAAAGGAATTTTCGTAAATGGACAGTAAACGATTTGGCGACCTTCCGATAATTTCACAGGTCTTGCCGAGAATACAAAGCGGTCTCTTTTCGGGACTGTCCTCAAGAGCAAAGCACGTTGCAGTTTTCGTCATTTTGACGCTTTTCATAACCCTCGCCGTAACGCTTTCGTCGGTTGCGGTGCTTTCCACGTCGGTCAGCGGATTGGCAAACGACGCCGAGCCACTTCCCGTCGTTTATTCAGCGATGCTTGAGGATGCCGAGGTCGGAGCAACGGGAGCGATACTCCCCAGCGCAACGATCTATTATCACGGACAGAGAGTCGGCGTATACGAGGGTGACTCCGCACTCGTTTCGGATGCACTCGAGTATTTCAATATCACCCTTGAGGAGAACGACAAAATAAACTTTCAGCTCGGAGACAGCATTTTCTGGGGAATGAACCTTTGCATTGACGAGGTCATCTACGAAAAGGTTGCCGTTACCGAGGAGCTTCCGTTTGACACGGTTGAAATCCCCTGCCAGACCATTCCCAAGGGCACCCGTCAGGTGCAAAAGGAGGGAGTTCCGGGAGTCGTCGGAAAGCTTCTTTACACCAAGAGGGTAAACGGAGAGCTTGTAAACTCCGCTACCGAGGAGGAGACCGTATTCAAGGCACCCGTAAGTGAAGAGGTGCTCGTTGGAACGGGAGGAGTATTCACAGCCCCCGACGGCAAGGAATACAGCTATTCCTACTATATCGACACGGTTGCTACCGCATACACTCATACGGGTAACCCGACCTACTCCGGCACGGTTGCAGAGGTTGGTGTAATTGCGGTTGACCCGAGATACATTCCGCTTCGAAGCAACGTATACGTAATCGGTGATTACGGTGACTACGGTGTTTGCCGTGCAGACGATATCGGAGGCGGTATCAAGCGTTACAGAATCGACGTATTCCTCGACACCGAGGAGGAATGTATAATCTTCGGCAGACGCAATATGCGTTGCTACGTGCTTGAATAATCATTTTGACGGTGTGCCTTGTGCATACCGTCTTTTTTTCTTAAAAGCATTTACAAAAGCACTGCTTTATGCTATTATATATCCAAATTCACATAGGAGGCAATTCTGTGAGCACAAGAGATTATTTCATCGGCGACAGAAAATTTTATAAGACGGCTCTTGCAATAGCCATCCCTCTTGCAATACAGGAGATCATCACCAATATAGTCAGCCTTCTCGACAACGTAATGGTGGGCAGACTCGGCACTCTTGAAATGTCGGCGGTCGCTATCATAAACCAGCTTTTCTTCATAGTCAATTTAAGTATTTTCGGAGCACTGTCCGCCGCAGGTCTGTTTGCGGCGCAATACGTGGGAGCAAAAAACGAAAACGGCATACGCCATTGCTTCAGAATAAAGGTCATAATGGGACTTTTGATACTGCTCCTGACCTTTCTTGTGCTCGGCTTGTTCCCCTCTCAGCTTATCAATCTCTACATCGCGGACGATACACTGCCCGCAGATGCCGCCGCAACGATAGGCTACGGTCTGAAATACGTTTATATAATGCTCATCGGCTATATCCCCTTCACCGTATCCCGAATCTACGGTATGTCACTGAGGGAGACGGGAGAGGCTCGGATGCCTATGATCTCAAGCCTCATTGCAATAGCCACAAACCTCCTGCTTAACTATATTTTGATTTTCGGCAAGCTCGGCTTCACCGCTCTCGGAGTTGCAGGTGCGGCAATAGCAACCGTCATTTCGAGATTCGTCGAGGCAATACTGCTCGTAGTCTACACCCACGCAAGCTCCGACCGCTTCGCCTTCATCAAGAATGTCTACAAAAGCCTTTCCGCACCGAAGCCACTCTGGCGTGACGTCATCCGCAAGGGTGTACCGCTTCTTGCAAACGAATTTTTATGGTCGCTGGGAATCGCATGCTACCTTCAGGCGTATTCCTCAAGAGGTCTCGAGGTCGTGGCGGCGGCAAACATCGCCTCCACTCTCAACAGCATCTTCAACACGACCTCCATCGCAATGGGAATAACCATATCCGTGCTCGTCGGACAACGGCTTGGCGCAAACGACCGCGAGGGTGCAAAAATGACGGCGTGGAGACTTATAGCACTCGGCTTTTGCTTCTGTATACTTCTCGGCTTGATACTCGCATCGCTGTCGGGAGTCATTCCCAAAATGTACAAGGTCGAGCCCGAGGTAAAGGAGCTTGCATCTCATTTTCTGATAGCAATAGCGGTGTCACTGCCCTTTCAGCTTTTCTCCAACGGCTGCTATTTCACACTCCGCTCGGGAGGAAAGACCCTTATCACCTTCTTCCTTGACAGCGGCTTTATGTGGCTTATCAGCGTGCCGATCGCCTATACCCTTTCAAATTACACCGCGATAAGCATCACCGCCATCTATCTCATCGTACAAAATCTCGATGCAATAAAATCGGTCATCGGAACGGTTCTCATCCGAAGAGGGAAATGGATAAGCAACATTATTGAGGAAAAGGAATAAATTATGGAAAAGATTGAAAGCTTTAAGGTGAACCACCTGACACTCGAGTCGGGAATCTATGTTTCAAGAGTTGACCGAAACAACGGCGTAACGGTGACAACCTTCGACCTGCGCGTTACCCGTCCCAATCGCGAGCCCGTAATAGATATGCCCGCGCTTCACACTCTTGAGCATCTTGGCGCTACCTATTTCAGAAACAGCGATATTGCCGACAAGGTGGTATATTTCGGACCTATGGGCTGTCGCACGGGCTTTTACCTGCTTCTCTTCGGAGAATGGACGAGCGAGGATATTTACGAAAGAGTGTTAGCCTTCTGCGATTTCGTCATAGCTTTTAACGGTGATATACCGGGTGCATCTCCCGTCGAGTGCGGAAATTATTCCGAGCAAAATCTCGAAATGGCACGCTATTATGCCAAGATGTACAAGAAATCACTCGAGGACAATAAAAGCTTTGTATATCCCGATTAAAATAAAACACTTGACAAACTCTAATGTTTGTGGTATGATTATTCTACCTCTTTGGGCAAATTTCTCAGATTTGTCAAGAGGGAGGCGCGATTTTTCGCAAAAAATAACGGAGGTGCCGATATGAGAGTAAAGATTACACTCGCTTGCAGCGAATGCAAGCAAAGAAACTACGACACGGTCAAAAATAAGAAAAATGACCCTGACAGACTTGAGATGAAAAAGTACTGTCGTTTCTGCCGTAAACACACTCTTCACAGAGAAACAAAGTAATTTCCCGCAAAATTAATTTTTAGGAGGAATTAACATGGCAGAAGAAAAGAAGACAAACAAAATCGTCGGCTTTTTCAAGGATTGCAAGCGTGAAATGAAGAACATCGTTTGGTCTCCCCGAAAGGATGTTATCAAGAACACGACCGTTGCAACGCTTTACGTAGCGGTTTCCGCAGCTGTGATTCTCGTTCTTGACTTGGGCTTCACAAAGCTCCTTGATCTCATCGCATCCTTGTTCAACTGAGAACGGAGGGCGCAATGCTTCAGGAGAATAACGCTCTGCATTGGTATGTAGTTCATACCTATTCAGGCTACGAAAACAAGGTTGCCGCAAATCTTGAAAAGATCGTCGAAAACCGTAACCTCGGTCATCTCATCGAGGCTATACGCGTGCCCGTTGAGGTCGTTGAGGCCGAAGGCGGTAAGACCGAAGAGCATAAGCTCTTCCCCAGCTACGTTTTTGTTAAAATGATAATGAACGACGAAAGCTGGCACGTAGTTCGCAACATCACAGGTGTTACGGGCTTCGTAGGACCAGGCTCCGAGCCCGTCATTCTATCTGATGAAGAGGTAGAATCACTCGGCGTGGAAGCCGGAACGAAATCGCTCGATTTTGCAATCGACGATACGGTGGAAATCATCGGCGGACCCTTTGCGGGAATTATCGCAACGGGACGTGTGCTTGAAATTTCCCCCGACAGCAAGAAGGTTAAGCTTCTTGTAAATATGGCAGGACGTGAGTCGGCTCTCGAGCTTGACACCACGGATGTCAAGAAAATCTGATTTAGTTATTATTGCTAAAGGCATTAATAAATCCCGTGAAATAATCTTATCTGCTGTATGCCATTGGCACCTAAGACTTCTCGGGAATCAGTGGGAGGGACAAAAAGTCCCGAATTAATTACCACATGGAGGTGTATTTATTATGGCAAAGAAAATTATCGGATATGTAAAGTTACAGATCCCCGCAGGAAAGGCAATGCCCGGCCCCCCCGTAGGTCCTGCACTCGGTCAGTACGGTCTTAGCATTCCCAGCTTCACCAAGGAATTCAACGAGCGTACAAAGAATGATATGGGTCTCATCATCCCCGTAGTTATCACGGTATATGCAGACCGCTCCTTCTCCTTCATCACCAAGACTCCTCCCGCAGCAGTTCTTATCAAGAAGGCTTGTGGCATCGAGTCCGGTTCAGGAGTTCCCAACAAGACTAAGGTTGCTAAGCTCACTCGTGAGCAGGTTCAGAAGATTGCTGAACAGAAGCTCCCCGACCTTAACGCCATTTCACTTGAATCTGCTATGAGCATGATCGCAGGTACTGCACGCAGCATGGGCGTTACAGTAGAAGACTAAGGGAGGATATAAGCAATGTTTAGAGGAAAAAATTACAAAGAAAGCGCAAAGCTTGTTGATAAGACAAAGCTTTATGATGCAAATGAGGCTTGCGCTCTGGTTTGCCAGACCGCAAAGGCTAAGTTCGACGAAACCGTCGAGATTCACGTTCGTCTCGGTGTTGACTCCAGACACGCTGACCAGCAGGTCAGAGGTGCTGTAGTTCTCCCCAACGGTACAGGTAAGACCGTTCGCACTCTCGTTTTTGCTAAGGGTGACTTCGCAAAGGCTGCAGAGGCTGCAGGTTCTGACTATGTTGGCGCTGAGGAGCTTGTTCAGAAGATTCAGACAGAGAACTGGTTTGACTTTGACGTTATCATCGCTACCCCTGATAT
>JAFYTG010000029.1 GCA_017558945.1 Clostridia bacterium | reverse complement strand
TCGTGGCTACGCCACTCCTTCCACTTGCAAAAGCGTTTGACTGAACCTTTTACTTTTATTTTTTATTTTTTTAGTCTCACATCATTGACAATACTACATATTTGTTAAAATTAGGACAAAAAATATATATAAATAGTACTTGCAAAAACAGGCATAATATAGTAAAATAATATAATGAGATGACTGTGTGCATTTTAAGGGGTTATTTTATGAGGATACTGATAGGCGCAGACCTTGACGGCAAAACCGTTAAGGAGGTAATAAAAAATCATAGACTCTCAACGCGTCTCGTCACAAGACTCAAGACGCTTGACGACGGAATACTCGTCAACGGTACAAGGAGAACCGTAAGGCATATACTCGCCAACGGAGACCTTCTTGAATTAAAGCTTGAGGACAGAAAAAGCAGCGAAGGAGTACCTCCCTTCAACGCTCCGATCGAGCTTTTATGGGAGGATGAATACTACGCCGCCTTCGCAAAGCCTCCGCACCTTCCAACTCATCCCGCACGTCATCATCAATCCGACACGCTTGCAGGAAGGATTGCTTATTATTTTCGTGACAGAGATTTTATTTTCAGAGCGTTGACACGCCTTGACCTTGACACAAGCGGTGTCGTGATAGTTGCAAAAAATCAGCTTGCGGCAAACGAATTTTCAAAGCTTCTTATAAAACGCACGGTAAAAAAAGAATACACTGCCGTATGTCTCGGAAAAATCGCTGATGGCGAGGGAACTATCAACCTTCCCATCATCCGTCCCGACGAAAGAAGCATTCTCCGTGACGTCGGAGAAAACGGTGAGGAAGCCATTACCGAGTACAAGGTGCTTAAGACCTGCGATAAAGCAAGTCTCGTTTCTGTTTCACCAATCACGGGAAGGACTCATCAGATACGAGTTCATATGAAGGCAATAGGTCATCCCGTTTTCGGAGATACCCTTTATTCGCTCCCCGATCCTCTCATTGACCGTCAGGCGCTTCACGCTTCAAAAATCACATTTATACATCCTTTTACTAAAGAAACGGTAAGCGTTGAGTGTCCGCTCTTTGACGATATGAAAAGCTGTATCAGCAAGCTGTTTGGAGATAGATGATGCTACGAAATTTTTTTCGCAAAAGATCCCGTCTCTTTTATTTCGTCCTTTTAATTGTATCTCTTGGGCTCGAAATTCTTTTTCGCACATTTCCACGATTTGCGGAATTTTACACGGTAAAGATATTACCTCTTGTGAGAGTTATTTATCTTCCGTCAAAAATATTCCCGTTTGCACTTTCCGAAAGTCTTTTCCTCATATTTTTGCTGTTGCTTTTATTTCTTTTGGGATGCCTTTTGGCAATACCGTTCAAGAGGAGTCTGCTTATGCAAGTCAAATTGATTTCCTCACTTTTATTCAAAACAACAGCAGTGCTGATATTTCTGTTTTCACTCACCTTTTCCTCGACTTATCATCGTTCCTCGGTTGCCGATTTTCTGTCGCTCGAGAGAGAAGAAATAACCGAGGAGGCGTTGTATTCAGCAACCGAAATAGCACTTGAAAGGCTTTGGGAAATATCCCGCGAGCTTGAATATGCACCGGAAAATATGTCAAGCTCCGGAATGGATTTCAAGACGCTTTCAAGGGAAATAAAGAAAGAAGCAAACGCCGCGTCCGAGCGTTATCCATTCCTTGTAAAGGGCTACGTTGATGCTAAGCCCTTTGCGTTGAGTGAGCCGTTGACCTACGCCTATATTGCAGGCATCTACACCTACTTTACGGGTGAGCCATGCATTAACACCAATTACGCAGAATATACTCTCCCCTACACTATTGCTCACGAATATTCCCATCAGAGCGGAATAGGTGCGGAGGACGAGGCTGACTTCACCGCATTTTTAATTCTTCACGATGCAACGCTTCCATATTTAAGATATTCCGCATGGGCTGAAGCTTTTTCGGTGCTTTCAAGCAAGCTTTACGAAATCTCTCCCGACCGCTACAAGTCTCTTGCAAGAGCACTTCCGAGTATTGCCATAAACGATTACACCTTATCCTCGAGAGCCTTTCAACGCTACACTCATTCTCAGGCAAACGAAATTGCAAGCACCGTCAACGATGCCTACCTCAAGGCAAACGGAGTTGAGAAGGGCGTTGTATCCTATTCCGAAAGCGTTATACTTCTCACGTCCTTCATAAATTCACTTTAACGAAAGGAGTCCGAAATGAAAAAAGCAATCACTCTGACACTTCTCATATGTCTGCTTGTATCCCTATTCGTTTTATTCACGACGGGCTCTGCAAATAAGACCGACACCTATATACTTTATAAAAACGATGCAAAATTCGACTTTGCCGAATATCCCGCGGTAGTGCTTGAAAACGAGCTTTACGTTCCCTCCTCCTTCTTTTTAGGCTTTGAAAACGTTCTCTACGAATACAGCGAAAAATACCAAAGCTTTTATTTCTGGAACAAGCCCACGGGGGAATATTTCGCATATTCTCTCACCTCCAAAGGAGCGGTAATTAACGGCGAATACACTCAAAAGGAATTTCCCATTATCCATTCAACCATATATTTGCCTCTTGAATTTTGTGCAGACATTTTGTCGTTAAGGCTTGAATACTACAACGAGAAAAACGTTTGCCACGTCAGGCTGTACGATACGAACGCCTCACTCGATTTTCTTCAGCTTATTGAGCTGTTTGACCCTATCGGAAGACGTGACCCGATTGAGCCCGACCCTCCGATTGAGCCTGAAAATCCCGTAGAGCCCGAGCTTCCGGAGGAGCACGAAAAGCCCGTTGTGACAGACACAAAAAGCGTTTACCTTATGCTTATGCTTACGGACGATTACGCAAAGGAGGCAATAGACCTGCTTTACGCCTTCGGAGAACGTGCCACTCTCTACTTTGACCGTGACCTGCTTCTCAAGGCTCCGCGGGAGGTTTATCACGCTGAGGTCAACGGAAACGCCGTGGGCATAACAGCATCAAGCTACGACGAGCTTTCCGATACCAATATGCTGTTTTGTCATATTTCCAATTATTATACAAGACTTTGTTATTCACCTGACGAGAGCGCTGATGCCAATGGCTACGCCATGGTCAATCCCGAAATTGTCGCAGGCGATTATACGGATATGCACTCCTGGGATACAGCAGAGGCAATATATAACGAAATTAAAGGCACGGATAAATCAACGGTGCTGATTGAAGCAAGACGTGAAAACGAAAACCTGTTAATGTCATTACTCGGTCTTCTTGCAAATGACGTCAGCATCACGCTTGAAACACTTTCATAAACACGAAACAAAAAGGAGAAGCTATGGAAAACACGCAGAAAAAAATACTCATAGTTGAGGACGAAAAAAACATTGCGGAAATTCTCAAGTTCAACATACAAACCGCAGGCTACAGCGTAAAGGCTGTATACGACGGGCAAAGCGGACTCGACGAGGCATTGTCGGGTGGCTACGACCTTATTCTCCTCGACCTTATGCTACCCGTTATGGACGGCTTTGAGGTATGCCGCAGAGTGCGTGAGACTCTCGACGTGCCCATCATCATTCTCACCGCAAGAGCCGAGGAGCGAGACAAGATACTCGGTCTTGACCTCGGTGCAGACGACTATATGACCAAGCCCTTCAGCATTGACGAGCTTAAATCAAGAATAAAGGCTAACATCCGCCGTTATTCAAATGAGCTCGTTTCAAACAAGATTGCCGAGACCATTATCACCGTCGGTGATATTACGATAGATTGCGAAAGCTACCTCGTCAAGAAGGGTGACACTCCCATAGAGCTTTCCAAAAAGGAATACGAGCTTCTCGCCTTCCTTGCAAAAAACGCAGGCAAGGTTTATCCGAGAGAGGAGCTTATCAGCGCTGTATGGGGCTATGACCCGACGTACAGCGATTTGAGAACCGTTGACGTAACCATTGCAAGACTTCGCAAAAAGGTTGCAGACCCCGACTCGTCAACAAATCTTATACAGACCAAGCACGGAATGGGCTACTTTATCGAAAAAAATTAAGGAGATACTGCCTTGTTTAAAAAGCTTCAATTCAAGGTCATTCTGGTTCTCGTATCCTTTATAATCCTCGTTTTAACAGTCGTCGGTATTATCCTCATCAGTAATATCTTCAACTATTATACAAGCGAGTTTTTAGGTCAACAGGAGGAGGTTTTCACAAAAAGCTTTCAAAATGAGCTTTCACTTCTTCTTGAGACGGATGACCCTGCCCTTCAATTAAAAAACGCTCTGAACGCACATTCGGCAAGAATGGGTATTGACTCCTACCGCAATTACTACGTTCTTACGTCCGACGGCGAATATATGTCAGGCTCGACCGACCGCGAGAGTGCCGATATCAGAATGACCGAAAACCTGCTTTCCGCAATTTCAGGAAAAAGCTCACACATACAGAGCTCGGGAAATAAGGTTATGGATTACGCCACCGTTATCCCCTCCACAAATGATTTTATAATCGTTTACGTTGTTGACAGCAAGGAGGAAATGAACGAGTTCTCCATGATGGTTTTCTCCATTCTTATTCAGTCACTTCTCGTCGGACTCGTTCTTGCTCTCATTCTGTCACTCATTCTGTCAAACGCAATCACCGCCCCCATACAGAATATAACGAAAAAGGCAACAAGCGTTGCAGAGGGTAACTTCGACGAAAAGCTTGCGGTACACTCCAACGACGAGATTGGTACTCTCACCTCAACCTTCAACAAAATGGCAGAGGACCTCGATAGCACAATGCGTGAAATTTCGGGAGAAAGACAGAAGCTCGAGACCATCTTTTATTACTTAAATGACGCCGTAATAGCCTTTGACAGCGACGGTAGGCTTCTTCACATCAACCCCACCGCAAAGGAGCTTTTCACCGACTTCGTCGATTCAATGTCACTTGATAAGCTTATCGACGAGCTTGACCTTGAATCCCTCAGCGAGAGCGTTCACTCCAACAGTGACCACGACGCCCTCATCATTAATAACGTAAACTACAAAAGCAACGTCTTTGATATAAGCTTCGGAAAGCTTCGCTTTGATTTGTCCGACGGAATTTTCGGCGGATACATTGCGGTCCTTCACGATATCACCGAGCATTTCGAGCTGGAAAAATCCCGACGCGAATTTATTGCAAACGTATCGCACGAGCTGGGAACACCTCTTACGAGCATCAAGGGTGCGGCAGAAACCATTGCCACCAATCCCGATATGCCCGAGGAAATTCAGGCAAGCTTCTTACAGATGGTAATCGGAGAAAGCGACAGAATGTCGCACATCGTCAAGGAGCTTCTCGTCATATCCCGTCTTGACAACAAGAGAATGATGTGGAATCCCACCTCCTTCTCGCTCAGTGACCTTTTGACTCACTGTATCGGGGTTGTACGGGGAGAAGCCGACAGCTGCGGTCACGCGCTTTCGCTGACCCTTCCGTCAGACACGGTGCCCTCACTTGAGGCTGACCGTGAAAAGGTTGAGCAGGTACTTCTCAACCTCATTCAGAACGCTATCAAATATACGCCAAGCAACGGCAAGATTGACGTATCGTTGGAATTTCTCAAGGCTCATTCCACCGCAACGCTTTCCAAGGGAGACTTCTTCTGCGTAAAGGTTTCCGACAACGGAACGGGTATTCCCAAGGATGATATTCCACACATTTTCGAACGATTTTACCGTGTCGAAAAGGCTCGCAGCTCCGATAAGGGCGGTACTGGTCTCGGACTTGCCATAGCCAAGGAAATCGCTCTTGAGCACGGCGGTGACATAGAAATTGAATCCACCGTCGGAGTGGGCACGACCTTCACGGTATACCTTCCCTGCAAAGCAAAATATATTCAGTAAAGGAGAGATAAGGCATGAAAAGACTTACAGAACAGATAAAAACCTTAACGATTGCAATTCTTGTCTTTTCTATGCTTTTTTTGTGGGGCAAGAATATGCAGCTCCGTTTTCCCGCGGTCAATCAAGTCGCCGAAGGCCGTCCCGTGCTTGACTCGGATTTCTGGATATTCACCGACTCCACCACTCCTCATACCGACATAACCGTTGACAAGAACTACCTTTCACCAACTGCAATAACTCTTATAACCAACGGCGTAGCCCGTACCTCCGCCACCAACAGCACTCTCACCTCTCGCTTGTGGAACGGCATTGACAAGCTTGCACTTGAGGTATTCTCAAGCGCCTATGAATGCAAGAGCTCTACTCTTGACGAGTGGAGCACGGTGCTTTTAAAGAGTGACTTTATACTGGTCGATTTTTCCTCATCGCTTCCATATATGACATTATGTGCCTTGGAAAACAAGACCACGGAATTTGCAAGCGGAGAGCTTTGCAGTGTAAAGACACTTGCACTGTACCCCGATGAAAACAACGTATTATCCGCTCTTTCAATCGATTCAGAGCAAAACGTGTATGCCTTTCGGCCAATCAAGGAAGCATCGGCTATGATTTACGATTTTAACAGCAATAACCTCACGGCATATACTGTTAACAAGGGCTTTATTCCTTCAACGCTTGCAATCAATACAAGCTTTGAAGCACTTCCGAAGCATCACGCGGTGATGACGTCTGCACCCACTCTTAAGGCAATAACCGTTTCAAACCCAATATCGTCACTGTTTTACGAGGCGTCTTATACCGACGGTATGTCTAATTCCTCGCTTATTTCGCATCCGACCGTCACAAGACTTCTTGATATTTTTGAAATTAATCCCGCAACCGTCGGCGTATATACCGATGCATCCGCACGGCTTGTATTTATAAACTCTGACACTCGTATCGTCATCGACCCTGCAGGCTCGGTTGAGTATGCGATAAGCCGTGACGGTACGCCTCAGATACTCACCTCGTCACTTCTTGAGAGCGACCGATCTCAGTTTTCCTCCTTTGAGCAGGTAAACGCCGCAACCCATTTTCTCAATCTTTTAAAGGGCGTTTTTATCGGAGAAAAAACCGAGCTTATGCTTGACAGAGTAAGTCACGCAAGCGAAAAAACCGAATACGTTTTCTCTTACTTCAATCAGCTTTGCCGTATTTCCTGCACGCAGTCCGAAGCAAGTGTAAGGCTTGTTTTTGACGATATAGGACTCGTTGAGGCGAGCTTCACACCGTTGACCGTAGTCTCAACCAAGGAGAGCGTCGACGACCGTCATTCCGTCGTTGCAAGCATTTCCGAATCTGTTGCTATAATTCTTTCCTCGATAAATAAGGCAGGACTTCCGATTGACGATTTTCGTCCCGTTTATATTTGCGAGACCTACGATACCCCCACCGTGCCCGTATGGGCTACCATTACGGAAAGGACGTGAGGGAATGAATTCATCAAAGCTTAAATGGTTTTTAATAGTGATATTTTTAGCGGCAAACGTATTCTTTTTTATACAGTATTACAACTATTCAAGCCTTCTTAACAGCTACACCGAGCGTGAGTTGGATACTGCCGTTGAAACCCTCAATAAAAGAGGCGTAAAAATTGACAGGTCGTCTGTTACGCTGACAAAAACGGTACCTCCGGTGCTAAAGCTTGAATATACCGACAACAGCAACGAAAGTCTTGCAAAGCATATTATGAACGACTCCTTTGCGAGCTATATGCTCCCCTCGGGTATCAGCTATACAAACGACAGCGAGACACTTATCTTTTTCGATTCACACAGCTTTGAGTACACCGTTACGGGCACGATTGCTCCCGACGAGGATATTATCGGGCTACTCAGAGACGGTAGCTCGGAGCAAATGAAGCCATACGTCAAGGCTCTTCACGGCAGACTTTTCAATCAGCCTATAACAGCACCATATAAAACCACACTCAAGCTCGTCTCCTACTATATCGCAGACGAAAGGGTCATTATACGCGTACAGCAAGAAATAAACGGTATAACCATCGACCGCAGTGAGATAATCGCGCTCTTCGAAAGAAGTGAGCTGAAATATATCAAAGGCAATATATTTATCTCCGACGAGGTCTCCGAGCTTGAAGCCGATTCTCTTGACGTAATAAATCTGCTTTTCAAAATTGAAAAAAGCGACAGCAAAATCGTAAATATTGACAAGGTATATCACCCCGTTACTACCGACAACGGCTCGCTGTATCTTACGCCCTCATATATGCTTACCTACGAAAATGGCAACGTACACGTATGGGATGCAACAAGCTCATCACAAAGATATTGATTTTTTTATTCTTTTGTGCTAAAATAATATAAACTCTTGAAAGGATACGCTTATCTGATGGATAAACTCGTAATAAATGGCGGAAAGCCTCTGTCAGGAACGATTAACGTTTCCGGTATGAAAAACGCCGCCGTACCCGTTCTTCTTGCAAACATAATGATTGAAGACGAATGTATTATAGAAAATCTTCCCGACATCAGCGACGTCAACCGCTCACTCGAAATACTCGAGGCTATGGGCGCTAAAATAACCCATCTCGAAAAGGGAACCGTTAAAATCGACTCAAGAAATATAGTCCCCTGCTCCGCTCCCGACGACCTTGTACGCAAGATGCGTGCATCCTACTACGTTCTCGGTGCAGAGCTTGCCCGCTTCGGACGCTCAAACGTTGCTTGTCCCGGCGGATGTGATTTCGGTGTCAGACCCATCGACCAGCACATAAAGGGCTTTGAAACTCTTGGCGCAACCGTCTCGGTAAGCGACCGTCATATTATCGCTCTGACTGACGGAGGCCTTCAGGGTAGCTCGGTATTTATGGACGTCGTATCGGTCGGAGCAACCATCAACGTAATGCTTGCCGCCGTTAAGGCTAAGGGTGTTACGGTGATTGAAAATGCAGCTCGTGAGCCTCACATCGTTGATACCGCAAACTTTCTCAATGCATGCGGAGCAAAAATCAGCGGTGCAGGTACCGACGTTATAAAAATTACGGGCGTTTCATCGCTTCACGGTGTTACATACGGAATTATTCCCGATATGATAGAAGCGGGAACCTTTATGGTGCTTGCCGCTGCTACAAAGGGCAGACTAAAGATTACCAACGTCATCCCTAAGCATCTTGAATCAATCTCCGCAAAGCTTGAGGAAATGGGTGCAACCGTTGAAGAGGGCGACGAATCCGTAACCGTCAGCTTTACAGGTGAGTTATCTCCCGTCAACGTAAAAACACACCCCTACCCCGGCTTCCCTACTGATATGAATCCTCAGATGTGCGTGCTTATGTGCCTTGCAAACGGCAAGAGTCGTATGATGGAGGGCGTTTGGGACAACCGCTTCAGGTACGTTGAGGAGCTTAAGCGTCTCGGCGCGGATATTACGGTAACCGACGGCAAAACCGCAAACGTTACGGGCACTCCCGACAGCTTAAAGGGCGCAAGTGTTCGTGCGCTGGATCTCAGAGCGGGTGCCGCAATGGTCGTTGCAGGACTTGCCGCAAAGGGAAAAACTGAGATTGACGATATATTCCACATACAGAGAGGCTACGAAAACATAGTTGGAAAGCTTCAGGACGTAGGCGCAGATATTAAGGTTATAACAGTTTCTGAGTCTTGACATTTTTTTCTACATATGTTAAACTTATCAGGCGGTAAAATTACCGCCTGATTTTTTGAATACGTATTACCGTTTTCAAAACTTTAATCGGTACACGACGGCTAAGCCGTGTAAATAAAAGTGAGTTCGTAACCATCCTCACTAAAAACAAAACTAAGGAGAGCAAATTCATGAAGAAATCCCCTGCAACCTATGTTGCACAGGGTGCGCTTATTGCCGCACTCTACGTCATTCTGACCGAAATATCCGCCGTTTTCGGACTTTCGGGAGGAGCTATCCAGCTACGGTTATCCGAAGCGCTGACCATTCTCCCACTATATCTGCCGTCGGCAATACCGGGGCTGTTCATCGGATGCATAGTGTCAAATCTCTTGACGGGATGCGCTCTGTGGGACATCGTTTTCGGAAGCCTTGCAACACTCATTGCGGCAATCGTAACCTCAAGACTCAAGAGAGTCAAATACCTTGCCTCAATTCCTCCGATAGTCGCAAACACCCTTGTAATACCTCCGATAATTGCATACGTTTACGGCACCGAAATGGCATTGTGGCTCATTTATATCACAGTGTTTCTCGGAGAGCTTGTCTCCTGCGGCTTGCTCGGCACGACGCTTATCGGTATAATCGAAAAGAAAAGAAAATAATCTTCAAGGAGCTGAAAAAACTCTGCTCGAGTTTTTTCGGCTCCTTAATTTTTTATAGTGTATAATTTATTTTTTCGTTTGTATCGGCAAAATCAAAACTATTTCTTGACAATATCAACATTATGTGATATAATGCTTGGGTAATAAAAATTAGACTCTTTTTTGAGTTTAATCATATACGGAGAGATATCGAAGTGGGGACGTTTGCGAGCGCCGTCGGGGACGGATGAAGCGAGCAATAAGGAGTGGCAGCGGTCGAACAAAATCGAGCGCCTTTAGGTGCGATGTTTTTTTCGGGCACCGCAACAGGACATAACGGGGCGTCCCGTTCGAAAAGATACAAAAATTAGACTCTTTTTTGAGTTTAATCATATACGGAGAGATATCGAAGTGGTCATAACGGGGCTGACTCGAAATCAGTTTG
>JAFYTG010000217.1 GCA_017558945.1 Clostridia bacterium | reverse complement strand
ATACAGTCTCATTTGCTTATGCTTTCTTGTTTTTTGCGGTCTGGACTTTTTTTACATCTCCCTTATATTATCTGTGGCTTACACCGAGAGTTCGTCCACCGTCAACGACGATATTCTCACCCGTAATATAATTATTTTCTGCGAGGAAAAGCACCGTGTCGGCAATATCCGAGGGCTTACCTCCATGGCCGTTTTCACCGAGGTGTGTCATATGCTCAAACGGATTACCGTCTCTTTCAATTGCGCCGGGAGCAATACAGTTGACGCAGATATTATACTGTCCCACCTCCATTGCAAGTGCTTTGGTAAAGCCGATTATTGCCGCCTTAGCCGCAGAATAATCGGTTCTGCCGGGAAGTCCAACGATTCCTGCGATGGATGACATTGAAATTATCTTTCCGCACTTATTCTCTATCATTGAGGGAAGCACCGCTTGAGTACAATTCATAGTACCCTTGATATTTATATCAAGCACAAAGTCGAGCACATCGGGGTCCGCATCAACAAAATCAGAAAGCTTACGCAGAAGCCAAGCACTGCCGCCTGCATTGTTAACAAGGCAATCAATCTTGCCAAAGCGTTCAATTCCGTCGGCAACCGCCTTGAAAGCGGCTTCACGGTCACGCACGTCAAACACAGCCGCCATAGCCTGACCGCCCATTGCCTCAATTTTCTCAACGGTAGCCTTGGCGTTATTCCCATCAAGGTCACATACAATTACGTTTGCACCGGCATTGGCAAATGCAAGGGAAATTCCCTCACCGATATTTCTGCCTCCACCCGTTACCATGGCGGTATAATTCTCAAATCTTTTCATCTTCTTATCCTTTCAATATCTGTATAAAATCTGTCCGTTTTTAACGGTTAAAAGACATTTGTAGCCATTATCACTCTGAACTGTGTTACCCTCTTTATCGGTAAGACTGAAGCTCTCTCCGACACCAATCACACAAAGGTCGGCAACGCATCCCTCAAAAAGTCTGCCCGCCTCTGCTCCAAGCACCCTCGCAGGAGTCGAGGTCACTGCACGAAAAATATTCTCCTCGCTCATTCCTACCTCACGTGCAACGCTCATACACATAGTCATTCCGTATCTGCCACCGCGCATAAAGGCGCTGGCGCAGGTGATATCGGTGCTTATAACGTCGGGAGAATAACCCGACTCAACGGCTTTCGCGAAAACTCCGAAATCGGTGTGAACGTATCCTGCAAGACCTGCGTCGATAACGACACCCTTTTCCCTTGCAAGCCTCAACGAAGCGCAGTCATCCTCAACCGAGGTGTTTGCACCACCGTGAAAGGAGTGTGTCAGAATATCTCCTCTCTTTAATTCCTTGACTATTTCAAGCATTGAAACGGGAGAGCTTGAGGTATGTACAGTCAGTGGAAGTCCGAGGCGCCTTGAAATTTCACAGGCCTCTCGAAGCGGATTAATATCGTAAATCTCACCGCCCGTGGTATCAAAGGAAATTTTAAGACCTGCAAGTCTCTTACCGTAGGCATTTATCCGTTTATCAAGTGAATCCGTCAAAACGGAATTATTCTTTATCTCAGCAAATGCGTATGCAAAACTATCAACCGCAAATGAATCGAGCAGGCTGTCGTCACCCATTGACGCACCCGCATCGGCGGCGGTGGTAACACCGAAGGGTAAGCATACCGCATCAATGCAAATTCCGTATATATCGGGAGAAATCCCCTTCATATGAGTGTGGATATCAACAAAGCCTGCACTCACGGTATTGCCGTTTGCATCATAAGTAAAAAACGCATCACAATCAATACTGTCAGCAATTTTCACAACCCTTCCGCCGTCGATAAAAATATCTCCGCAGAAAAAGTCGTTTCCATTCCATATTCTTCCGTTTTTTATCAGAATACTTCTCATACATTCACCTCGTTTCCATTGTAGCCGTAGAGGTTTAATATGTAAATGTGCAAAATGATATTTTTATCAAATCTGATACAATTTATTTTATCCACAACAAAAGCTCCATCGGAATCCGACGGAGCTTTAAAATATTTATTTGGCAAAAAAGTGATCTTCAACCGCCGCACAAAGCAGATGGTAAATCGGGAGGTGAAGCTCTTGAATCTTGAAGGTTTCCTTCTCGGGAGCGCAAATGCAAATATCGGCAAGTGTGCGAAGCTTACCACCGCTTTCACCCGTAAGACCGACGGTAGTCATACCGATACCCCTTGCGACCTTAACGGCGGCGGCAACGTTTTCGGCGTTACCCGAGGTACTGATGGCAATAAGCAAATCTCCCTTTTTACCGAGTCCCAAGACCGACTGTGCATATATAAGGCTCGGGTCAACGTCGTTGCAGAACGCCGAGTTGAGAATACTCAATGAAGGCAATGAAATTGCGGGAAGACCCGACTGAAGCTTTGAAAGAAGGTCCGTATCAAGACTCGGAGAAAGCTTTTTCATCTCCTCCTTTTTCTCATCGCTCAAGGGTCTTTTCTTCAAAAAGCCCTTCATAAGCTCACCGACTATATGGTCACAGTCGGCGGCACTGCCACCATTTCCGCAGAGAAGAAGCTTACCGCCTCTCTCATAGCAGGAAATAATTGCTTCAAGTGTTTTTTCAATATCCTCACGGCAAGCTTCAAGCATCGGATATCTATTAATAAGCTCGTTTATCATACTCATACAAGCGCCGTGGCAATAGCACCGAAGTCACCTATTGACTCGCCAAGCTGTGCAGGAACCACCCTGCAGCAGCCGCTCGATACCGAAAGCGCTTCCTTTTCAATTATTTTTTCAGCCTCATGCCACAAAAGGTCACGGCTTCGTGCAAACACGCTTCCGATAACTATGACCTCGGGGTTGAGGATATCAATAAGCACCGACAGACCATGTCCAAGCATTTCACCCGAAACACGATATGTCTCAAGCGCCTTTTCGTTTCCAAGATACGCCGCATCGGCAATCGTTTTGGCGTTAATCACACCGTTTTCGTCCCCCTCAAAGCCGAGAGCCTTGCCTATCTGCGCAATGCCTCCGCCACTGCAAAAGCCCTCGAAGGAGCCTGCCTTTCCAAATCCTACGGGACCGTCTGGCTTAAGACGGATGTGACCGACCTCGCCCGCATTTCCGTTGGTTCCCTCGTAAAGCTCTCCGTTAAGAATGAGTCCCGCACCAAGTCCCGTACCGAAGGTCATAAACACCATATTCCGACTTCCCTTGCCTGCTCCGAATTTCCATTCGGCAAGAGCGCAGGCGTTAGCATCGTTTTGCAAATGTGCTTTTACTCCGTAATGCTTCTCGATATAATCGACTATCTCTATCCCGTCCCATTCGGGAAGGTTAGGAGGGCTCATAATAACTCCCTTACCCGAGTCAAGAGGACCTCCGCAGGAAATACCGATTGCATCGGGCTTTCGGTCAAGCAGAGCGTCCGCCATAGAGATAAGTCTGTCTATCATTGCATACGGGTCAATAGAGCGGTCGGTCGGGCATTTGTCCTTTTTCAAGACCTCTACCCTATCACCGTCCCAGCTTGCGGTGACAACGGCGGATTTTGTTCCGCCTATGTCAAATCCGAGTATATACATTATTTTTCCTCGAAATTATATTTTTTCATTACTCTGCGGTACTCCTCAAAATCAATGGGCGGATATCCGCAGAAATAGTGATTCCATCCGTGTACTCCGTCTGCCTCCCACTCAAATATGAAGAACTTCTTATCCGAGTAGTATACGGGAAGGCTTACGATTTTGGTCGAGGTATTCGCAGGAGCGTTGAAGGTGGATTCGTGAACTATCTTGTCCTCGTTGATATCGCGGATAACAAGGTGTACCTTCTTTTCCGTCAGCGTATCGTTGCAGGCAAAAATGGGAAGACCCCAGCTTATTATTTCACCCGCCGCAACGATAAAGGGAGCCTGAGAGCGCTTGATGTATCCGTAAGCAAGCTTCTTGTCAAAGTAATAGTCAACAATGGCATCGGACGTCTGAGGCCATCCGTCAAGGACGTTCCACCAGATGATACCCGTCTTTTCGGGTCTGCCTACTCTTATACGCTCGATAAAGTATTTGTCTGCCTCAGCCTGAGAAATCTGCGAGGCTAAAATATAATCCTCGGGATTTTCGGGAATATAACCGAAGAGCTGCTTTACCTGCTCCTCAACAAGCTTGACCCTGTAATCTCTGCCAAAGTTGTCACTCGAGTGAAGAATCCACTCGTCGTTGTATTTTCCGTCAACCTTATAGGGCCATACCTTTTCGGGAGTAGTAAACTTTTTTATGGACTCAAGTGAAGGGCATCCGTGATAGCCCGTCTCACTTACGAAGCAAGCGGAATTGCCCGTGTAAAAGCTTGCCTTATAATAATCTCTCGGTCCCCATAGGTGATCCTCAACGAGAATAGAGCCTTCAACCTGAGCGCGAACGCCTGCGTTATACTCGGCTCTCGTTATATACGGAGAGCTGGGAATATATGGTCTGCCGAAATCGTTAAGCTCGACGCACTTCGGTAAAACCTCACGAGTGATGGTATTATCGTCGGTAACGTATCCAAAGGCACAGGAGTCGCACTCGTTGTCACCTGCCCAAATCACGATACTCGGATGGTTTCTGAGCTTACGTATAACCGAGATTGCCTCGTTTTCTATATTTTTCTTGAACTCCGCATCCTCGGGAGGAACACAAGCCATTGCAAAATCCTGCCATACCATAATACCGTGACGGTCGCAGTAATCAAAGAAAGCGTGGTCCTCGTACACGTTACCTCCCCAGCAACGAAGAATGTTGCAGCGAAGGTCGGAAACGAGCGCTAAAGCCTTGTCGTACTTTGCGGCATCTCGGCTGTGGAAGGGGTCAAGGGGTACCCAGTTTGAACCCTTGCAGAGTATTTCAACTCCGTTGACGAGTATGCGGAACTGACCCTTCTTACCGCCGAGTCTGTCCTCACGCTCAAGCGTGACCGTTCTCATACCGAAGCTTATCTTTTCCTCGTGTATAAGCTCTCCGTGGCGGTAAATTCTGACCTTACCGTCGTATACGTTAGGCTCACCGTAGCCGTAGGGCCACCACCTTTTAGGATTCTTTACGTAATATTCAATATAACCCGCACGCTTTGGAGTCTTTACACGGCACTTTGTACCGCTGTCATCACCACACCACGCCTCAAGCTCAACCTCAACGTCGCTAAGGTCTCGGTCGGGACACTCCATAACGTAATACATACGTGTCGTAGTATCGTCATTGCGGAAGAAAATCTGTGAGAAGTAAACCTCGTCACGCACCTCAAGTCTGACGCCTCTCCAAAGACCTGCGGTCACAACTCTGGGCATAATATCCCAGCTGTAAGAGTGATGCGGCTTTCTTACGTGTCTTGACTCGGTACTGGTAGGAGACTTGAGAATCTTTATCGTATAATCGTGGTTAAAGGAATCAAGCACCGCTGAGCTAAGATGAACCGTCAAGGTATTCTCACCCTCAACGAGATATTCGTCAACGCAGAATTCGTGAGAGATAAATGCGTTATTGCTTTCACCGAATTTAACTCCGTTGAGATAATACTCGGCAAGGCAATCAACCGCCTCAAACACAAGCCATACGTTGCTCTTTTCCTCGGGAGCGGTAAAGGTCCTCTCATACCACCACTCGTAATCCTCAAATTTTTCTGTTTCCTTGACGTTCATGCCCATAAATATGTCGCGGGGCAGATAGCCTGCCTCGATCAGATCGAGCTGTACGTCTCCGGGAACGGCAGCGTTTATAAATATTGATTTTTCGCTCTCGGCAAACTGTCTTTTACCGCTAAGCCTCCACTGTCCGTTTAGTGATATTGTTTTCAAGGTATACACCTCCGTTTTTTTAGTTAATATAATTTTATATCATTTGCTCTCCTTTGGCAAGTGAGAACAATTATTTTATACGGAAAAATCAACTGTTTTTTCGGATTGTATTTACAAACGCATATTTTATATATAAAATAAAAGACGAAAAAAAACAAAAGGAGACGGTATTGTGATTAACAAATCCGATAAGCGCCATAATATAAGAAACGGCAAGCATCTGATTGTGCGCCGAAACCTATTGACCGAGGATCATCCGCGCCATTGGCATAGCTATTTCGAAGTAGAAATAGTTCTTTCCGGCAAGGGCGGCTTTATACTGAACGATACTAAGTACGATTTCTCCGAAAAAAATGTTTTTTTACTGTCTCCGACCGATTTTCATTCAATATACGTAGAGGATGAAGTAAGAATTTTAAACCTTTCCTTCGACGAGGAATATATCAGCGAAAGCCATCTTGTCGAGTTAATATTCACTCAGACAGACAAGGCGTATCACTTTGAGCCCGATGAGCTTGAGCGTCTTGTTATGGCGGCAGAGCTGCTCTACAACGAGGTAAAAATAAACGGAGACTGTCAGGCATCTCTCCTCAAATACGCAATAGCTTGTATCACCCGTAAAAATTCAAACCACAGCATATCATCTATTGCCGAGCATTATAGCGGAATAATGAAGGCAATCGTATATATGAAGGTGCATTTCAGTGAGCAAATAACCCTTGCGGCACTTGCGGAGCAGGCAGGGTATAATCCGACCTATTTCAGCGAGCTGTTCAAAAAGGTAACGGGAGAATCCTATATCGAGGCACTCAACAAGCTTCGCGTTGGATATGCACGCTCCTTGCTCGCAAGCGGCTACTCGGTCAACGATGCTTGCTTCACGTCGGGCTTCGGCTCACTTTCAAATTTCGGCACCGTTTTCAAAAAGCATTGCGGAATGTCCCCGAGTGAATATAAAAGCTCGTCAAAATAATAATCCAATAAAAAGACAGAGAGCGTGACGTTCTCTGTTCTTTTTTGCATTAAAGGGGTTCTTTGATTAAAACGCACGGTTTTTTTAGATTTGACTTTACAAATATATTTTTTTGATGTATAATAAGATAAAGGAGGGATACGTATGGCAGAAGATATTGAGTTATTTCCCGCGGAGGATTCAAGGCTTAATATGTCTCATGGCAGCCATCTGACTGTCGATCACAGAAGCATTCCCGAATACCATCCAAGGCATTGGCACAGTTATTTTGAAATAGAGATAATTACCTCGGGTAACGGAAGCGTTACGGTAAACGACACTCTGCACGACTTTTCTGAAAGCAACGTATTCTTTCTGACTCCCACCGACTTTCACCTTATTAACTCGGACGGTGACTCAACGCTTATAAACGTATCCTTTGACGAGGAGGCGTTGAACGATATCGAGCTTGTGGCACTCATATTCTCGCAGAAGAATAGAGCGTATCACCTTGACAACGAGCATTTAAAGCGTATTATATCCGCTTGCGAGCTTTTAAAATACGAGCTTGACAGCAACGGTGCTTGTAAAAGAGAGCTTTTAAAATATATTATACGCTCAATATTTACGGGTGCCGAATTCTCAGGTGTTTCTACCGACGAGCATCTGAGAGGTATAAAGAAAGCCATTATGTATATGGAAATGCACTTCAAGGAAAACATCACGCTGACGGCGCTGGCGAACGAGGCGGGATATAATCCGGCATACTTCAGCGAGCTTTTTAAAAGACTCACGGGAGAATCCTATATCGAATCACTCAACAAGCTCAGGATTGGATATGCACGCTCTCTTCTCACTAACGGCTATTCCGTAAGTGACGCCTGCTTTACCTCGGGCTTTCGGTCTCTGTCCAACTTCGGCTCAATTTTCAAAAAGCATTGCGGGGTATCACCGCGAGAATATAAAACGACAAAAAACAAGGAACAGAGTCAATGACTCTGTTCCTTTACGCTTTTGATACCTTTTTTTCGGTTTTACTCTGTATAAATGATATTATCGTCTCTACTTCCTCGTCAGTGGGCATTCTGATATCGGGCTCGTCAAGTCCGAGAGCCTTATACTTACCGCCGCCAAAGGCGTGATAAGGCTCGACATCCACACCAATAACCGACTCAAGACCTTCGGCAAGAGAGACTATACCGAGGTAATGCTCCTCTCGGTCATTGTAGGAAGGAACTATCGGGCATCTTAAAACAACGGGCTTTCCAAGACCGTTTATAAGGTGAAGATTTTCAAGTATGGGGGCTAAATCAACGCCCGTATACTCACGGTGACGCTCGGGGTCGGTCTCCTTAATATCAAAGAGAAACAGGTCAACGTACTCAGCAATACGCTCAAGCGTATCCGCAGAAGCAAATCCGCAGGTCTCAATTGCGGTATGAAGTCCGTTTGCCTTGGCGCTCTTTAAAAGCTCAAGAGCAAAGTCGGGCTGAGCAAGAGGCTCACCGCCTGATAAGGTCACGCCTCCGTTTGAGTTGAGGTAGAAGTCAAGGTCCTTCATTACCTCACGCATAACCTCGTCAACGGCTATATCCCGTCCGCAAAGTTCACGCGCGGAGTTATAGCAGAAAAAGTCACCGCTCTCAAAATCGGCGTTTTTGCATCTTCCGCACCCCGTACACTTATCGGCGTAAAAAAGAATCTGCTTTTCTCTCTTCTGACTTTCGGGATTGTGACACCAAACGCATCTCAAGGGACATCCCTTCAAAAAGACGGTCGTGCGTATACCGGGTCCGTCGTTTACGCAAAACTTTTGTATATCAAAAATTCTTCCTTGCATTTTATCTCCTCATTCAAAGCGAATAAGCCTCTGTACCTCCTCGGCAGACTTGAAGTATCCCGCGCTGATAAGCGAGAAAAGTGCGGCACCGTAAGCCGCCTCCTCGTGATGCACGGGAATACTCAATTCTCCGCCGAAGCGTTTTTCCATTATCCTTTGCAAAGCTCGGTTTTTACGGATTCCGTTACCCGAGCCGACGATACCGCATCTTTTCTCATTCATTAAAAGATACATACCGTAAAGCTCCTCTGTCATTCCCTCAAGAACACCGCAGGTCAGCTCCTCGGGAGTAAAATTCTGCGTTGATATATTTCCGATGCTTCCTCTCACCGACTCATCAACACGGCTTCCCGAGAAGCGTGTGTCAACCGTGAGAGTGGAGCTATCAATACCCTCAAGCATTTTATCCATAATTCCATATACATCCGAATCATCAGCTCTTGTAACGTATCCGAAAATTTTGGAATAAAAATCACGGAGAAGAGCATAGGCACGTCCGCCACAAAGAGCGGCACCGACAAGCAAATACCTGCCCTCAAAATAGGGTCGGGTCTCAATTCCGTCGGCATTTACTATTCTGTCGGATATTACCGACACCTGACTACCCGTGCCAACGTTTAAAAGAATTCCGTTTTTATCGGCAAGGGAAGAAAAAACACTTGCCTGATTGTCGCCTATCGCAACGCTGACGGGAATGCCCTTGTAATATCCCGCAACCTCATAATCGCTCACGATGTCAACGTCGCAGGGATAGTTAAAGACGTTCTTTTCGATATCAAAGCATCCGAGACTTGCGGCATCGCTTATATGCATTTTTGCCCTGTTAAGAGAGCAAAGACGCATTACGAAATAATCGTGTATAGTACAGTAGCCGACGGCATCCTCGGACACAAGCCCGTTTTTTCTGTTATAAAAATCCGTTACGTTTCCGTATCCGCTATGGCTTTTAAGATGCTCGGCGTAGGTGGTTTCAAGATAGGGCTGATTGCCTCTGCCGTCCTGCCAGATATAAAGAGGGCTTACGGCAAGTCCCTCGTCATTCGTATAAACGATACCGTGCATCTGTCCCGTAACGCCTATGGCTACCGTATCATCATCAATAAGCCCCTCTAAAATATCCGTTGCAAGAGTGACTATCCTTTCGGGAGACTGAATACTCTCAAAGGGTTTGTCGCTCTTTATAAAAGCGTGGCTCTCATCTGTGCGTGAGCTTAACACGGCACCCGTTTCAACGTCAATCAAAACACCGCAGATTCCCGTTGTTCCGAGGTCAATTCCTATTGCCTTCATATACCTTCCTCAATAGCACTCAACGATTTCGGCGTTGCCCGATACCGAAAACTCACCCATAAGGGATGCGGGCATAAAGAAGTAGTCACCCTTCTTTATCTGACGGGTGTAATCCTTACCCGAAATAGTACCCTCTCCGTCGGTGACGATATAGATAGCGTAGCTTCCGTCAACCTTAAGAGTTCTGCTTCCGCCGAAAAGTCTTATGCGATTTATGATAAAGCAATCGGTATTGGTGCTGTCAACAAGCGCTTCAGCTTCAACTCCCTCTCCCCTTTCAATGATGCGGGGAGGAAGCTTTGAGTCGGGCGCCTTGACGAAGTCAAAGCAATCAACCGCAGTATCACGGGAGAGTCCGAGGTACATTTCCTCGTCGGACAGACGGTACTCACCGCAATATCTCTCGGGCTGAATGGTAAAGTCGGTAGGCTCCTGCACCTCTAAAATGAGACAGCCTCGTCCGATAGCGTGTACAGTTCTTGCGGGACCGAAATACACCTCGCCAACCTTGGGGGTTATCTCCTCCATAAGACGCTCCATTGCGTCAGGGTCTCTCTCGCTGTCGTCTATTGCCTTCTGAAAGGCGTTGCGGTCAACTCCGTCACGGAAGCCGAAGAAAAGCTTTGCATCGGGGCGGGTATCAAGAATTATCCAACACTCCGTCTTTCCGTAATTCGAGTTAAAATGCTTTCTTGAAAAAGCCTTATCGGGATGAGCCTGAGCAGGCAGACGGATGGCGCTGTCGAGTGCCTTGACGAGTATGCGAAGGGTGTTACCCTTGCCAAGAAGCTCGTCGGGATATTTTTCAAGAAGCTCGTCAAACCACACGTCGCTGTCGGCTATTCTGGAAACGCCCTCCTTGTATATAGTCGAGCCCTTGTTGATAGCCTTAACGTTTGATGCTATCCATTCCTCAGGCTTAAAATTATCCTCGGGAGCATCTCCGAAAAGTCCGTGAAAAAGCTTACCGCCCGTATATACACGGCCTACTCTGTTTCTTTCAAAAAATATAGGTGTTGTAACCATTTTCGTCTCCTTAACAGCTGATAGTGGTTGACTTGAGGTCAAGTCGGGTTATAATATCGTTTTGAATTTCGGGTGACAAATCAAGGAAGTTAACGAACGTACCGTGGATACGCATAATGTACACACCGCTCGGAGCGTACTTTTCGGGATTTGCAAGCACCTTGCGAAGCGTATCGGGAGTGGTAACGTTAACGTACAAATAGAAGGGAGATACTCCCTCTTGAAGCTCGTTGAAGAAAAGCGGCATTATGATATTACGGTAAAACTGCATACCCTTTTCACCGAGGTCATCGCCATTGAAGAATTTGGGGTCGATACCGAGGTGAGAAGCGTAGCCTCCGTTGAATTTTTCAAAGGGGAGCTTCATATTGGAAAGCATACGGAAGCCGAGACCGTTTGAAGCCTCTCCGTAAAGCGGGTCAACGCCGTAGCCGAGCATATCTCTCGCACCTCGTCCGTCGGGCGTTGCTCCTACCCAATAGCCGTAGGTGAGATGGGTTGAAGGAGTTGAAAAGTCGGGACGGAAGGGATTAGCGAGGTAATTCTGACGGCTCTTCAGCATATCGCTGACACGGATGGCAATCTCTCTTGCCTCGTCGTCAACAACGGAAATATTGTTTCCAAACTTGGGGCAGGAAAGAAGAAGCTCGCGTATATCCTCATAGCCCTCAAAGTTATTCTTAAGTGCCTCTACAAGTCTCTCCTTGCCCTGAGGATACTTCTTACAGTAGTAATCAATGGCAACAAAGGAGTCGGCAAGCACGCTGAGACCGTGCACAAGGCATCCGCTGCCGTTATATTTCGTGCCCTGCACCTTGGGGTCACGCATATCCGCTCCGTACTCAAGACCGCCCATAAAGCAGCTGAGGAAGGGCACCTTAAGCTCGGAGAGTGCGACCGACGCACCGTTAGCGGCTTCAACCATTCGGTCGATAGCCTCATCAAGTGCCTCGTAAAATATCTCGCGGATATTATCAAGCTCAAAGTCCTTTTTGTCGGTAAGCTTATCACCCGTGATTGCGGAATAACCTCCGTGAAGCACGGTTTCAAGCACCTTTGGAAGACTGAGCCAGCTATTCGTTGTGTTGGCGTTATCCTTGCCCATAATGAGAGGCTCCTGACATCCCGCAATACTGCAATCGGGAATATCAACGGGGTCAACTCCGTTTGCTGAAAGTATTTCAAAAAGTGAATCGTCGTTGAAGAGTGACGGGGTTAAAACACCCGCCGAGAAGAAAAAGCGTCCCATCTCCCGATAAAGCTCGTCGGGAGTGTTTTTGTGAAGCTTTACCGACAGAATCGGCTGAGGAAGATTCATATCGAAATACGCATCCATTATAGCGTAAGTCATTAAATTCGTCAAGTCCCGACCTTCAACGTCACGGCCTCCTACAAGGACGTTTTGAGAAATAGCCCAGCTTCTGTCACCCACGTTATAAAAGACGAGGAAATGACGGAAAAGCTCTCCTGCCTCTTCTCTTGTAAGGTCCTTTCTGTAAGGCTCGAAAATGCGGTCGGCATTACCAATGGAAAAGGCGTAAGGATTCGGAGCCTGCTCAAGACACATAACCTCCCAGAGAAGAAGGTAAAGCTGAAGCGCCTCATAAAGATTTTCCGCACCGTTGTGACGGATATTCAGAAGTGCCTTTTCAAGAAGCTCAAGCTGTTTTACCCGCTCCACGCTCTTTTCCGTTTTCTGCGTGGTAATCAGCTCAAGATACCTGTCAATAAGTATTCCGACACCTCGGAGAGCAATAGCGGCAGCCTCGTAAAACTCACCGTTTTTGCTTTCCGCATCCTCAATAAGAGAGTCCACGCCGTATTTCAGCGCGGTGCGGAAATCGGGAATAACGTGACCCGTTACCTGCTCAACGAAGTAGATAACCTCCTTCGTATCCTTTTCCGCCTTGCCGTAGGTCTCGTTCAGCATTTTCACCATTTTTGAGCGTGAGGCAAATTCACGCACGGCGTTGATACGCTCGGCGGTAAATTCCGAGTTTGGCTCAATATCGTTATAAATCGCCATAGGGTCGCAATAGCCCGAAAAGCCCTCAACGGTAAAGGAGGGATTTATCAGTGCGTAGCTTCTTGCAAAGGCATCACGCTGAGTGCCGACGAATATTGCGTTGTCGCTGAGTGAGATGGGTATTTCTCTTAAGACCTCGCAAAGCAATTGGGCTTTTTTGACCTGAGGAGGAAGCGTGGAGTATTTTTCCTCCGCCTTCATCTCGGTTTCCTTGGCAATAAACCAACCGTCAAGTCTCTTTATCTGTCTCTCCTCCTGATAAAGAGCCTTTGCCATCTCGGTGAGTCTTCCTGCTTTATAAATGCTTCTCATAATTATTTCTCCTTAAGTATTTATTACCGTCAAGCCGTGAGCTGTAAGTATTTTGTGAAATTCTTTGACGGTCTCCTCGGAAACGAAGCCGTCCTTTATCTTATACTCGGTCCTCCATTTACCCTTGCCGTATTCGTGATAGGGCAAAAGCTCAAATACCGCATTGGACGTATCAAGACCCGAAAAATATTCTGCGAAGGCTTGAGGATTATCTGCGTTGAACCCGTTTATGAGCGGAATGCGGATATGTACCTGACGTCCGCTTTTTAAAAGGGCTTCGAGGTTTTCCTTGATTTGTCGGTTGTGGACTCCCGTAAAGTGCTCAAGTATATCGCCGTCAAAATGCTTGAAATCCATTATGAGATAATCGACGTGCTCGGCAATTGACAAAAGCCGTGACGACGTAGCGTTAGTTTCAATAGCGGTATGTATTCCGCACTCCTTCAAGCGTGAAAGGGTCTTGATAAGCTCCTCCCACTGAAGAGTTGCCTCTCCTCCCGTGAAGGTAATACCCCCGCCCGAAAAAAGCATGGGCTTAACGCTGATACACTCCGATACTATTTCGTCAACAGTATAATCATTTCCTGCGCTCATATCCATTCCCTCGGGATTGGAGCACCAGGGACACCTCATATTACAGCCCGACAGATGATAAACAAGTCTGTTTCCTGGACCGTCCTGCGAAAAGTTAAAGCCCTTTCCGAAAATACGCATTTCAAAACCTCCGCCATTAAGCTATTTACATTTTAAGGCATATACCTGTTATTTAGAATTGACAAAAACGCATATAAGATGTAAAATAGGATAAAATAAGACTTGAGGATTTTATATGAAAATACATTTTAACACCCAAGCAAGACACAAAATCACAAAGGCAAACGTCAATTATTACGCAAATCCCTTTACACATCCGTCAAGAAAAATGAACGAGCACGACTTCATTTATATGCTTGACGGAGAATGGAAAATGGGACAAGACGATGAGGAATACACCCTGAAAAGCAACTCTCTTCTGATACTTGGAGCGGGTCACCGTCACTACGGTATATCCCCCTGCCGAAAGAATACCAAGACCATGTATTTTCACGTCAGCCTTGAAAACGGCGACGAGGTGACAAGCGGTGAGCCGATTGATTGCTTCACCGATGCCTCCGCAAACAAAAGCATCAAAAGGATATTTCACGAAATAGTAAAGGCAAAGCTCTCGGACAACGACCGTCGGGCAAGCATACTCTTCGACCTGCTTCTGTGTGAGATTCGCGAGAGCAAGCATCAAACCGACAAGGGTGCAACTGGTGAGCGTATCTAATGAATTAT
>JAFYTG010000216.1 GCA_017558945.1 Clostridia bacterium | reverse complement strand
ATGGTGGAAATACCGTTCTTAACCTTAACGAAAAGGTAAGAGGGTACGCTGCCCTTGTTGACGGTAATAGCAGGGTCCTTAGTGTAGGTCTTCTTGGGAATAAGCTTATAGCTGTTTCCGTCAACAGTTCTGTCAGGACCGTCATCGTCCTCACCGTTTTCGTCAACCTTTGACTCAAGCATCTGGATTCCTACTTCACCGTATGTAAAGGTATTGGATACGGCAGACGAGGATGCGAGGAATGCAAGAGTTCCAAGTATACTTGCCGCAACAAGAAGCGAAGCGGAAAGAACGAGAACACCGGCTGTAATGAGTTTCTTTTTCATTGTTTTTTATCCTCCTTGTTATTTTTTATATCTTCATCCGTACTCTCATCGGGATCATCTTGAGAGTCAGAGATGGAGCATTGATTGTCGGATGCCACGGCATCCTTTTTGCCACCTGCAAGTATATCAAGTATAAAGGATATCAAAAGCAGAATGACGATTACGGCGGCAATGCCCATAAGTCCGGCAGGCTTCTGAACGTATTCGGCAACGTAGCCGAGATAAGGAATAGTATAAACGGGTCTGCCTATTATATTTGAAACGGGAATGTTTCCGTCGGATACGTTATTGGTAAGTCCTTGAGTCTCAAAGAGCATATCGTTCGGATTCTGGGCATCAACTATATTGATTATTTCGTGAGTGATAATCGTACCGTTGATAGTGAATGTGAGAGCGTCTCCAACAGACAGCTCACGAGGGTCAACCTCCTCAACGTATATGACCGAGCCTACGTGATACCGAGGCTCCATCGAGCCCGAAAGCACGGTGAACGGCTTAATTCCGAAAAGCCTTACTCCGACGAGAAGTACCACCAATATAACCGCCGCTGCAACAAGAAGCGAGGTTATAACGTCGAATATTTTTTTAATAACCTTTAGCATTAAAACGCCTGCCTTAAACAATTTTGTACGACAAGGGTATAACACCCCTATAATAAAGATAACTTTACATTATATTATAATACCATTTAAAAAATAAATCAACCCTTATACGCATATAAAATTACAAATATTAATATAAAATATTGTGCAAAATTTATAAATCATATCAAAATTTCAAAATCCGTACCAAAAGGCACAAAAACAAAGGTACGAAAAAACACGCTAATGCTCACGGCTGTCGGTTATGCAATTTTTTCAAAAAGGTTAAAAAAACTCTTGACATTATGAGTTTTATGTATTATAATTTCGTGTGAATACTAAATTCGTTATGAGAATAATGTTCTCTTTGAATGACAAAGGGAGGGATATAAAGTGGCAGAAGTAAAAGTAAAAGAAAACGAATCTCTTGACAGTGCTATCCGCAGATTCAAAAGACAGTGCGCAAGAAGTGGAGTTTTATCTGAACTTCGCAAGCGTGAGTGCTATGAGAAGCCCAGCGTAAAGCGTAAGAAGAAGTCCGAAGCTGCACGCAAGCGTAAGTACAAATAAGCAATGGTTTTGCCAACCCTGTCTAATCACGGGGTTGGCATTACTAATTCAATCGGCTGTCATATAATAAGGTGACGGCTCATCACTTTTGGCAAAGAGAAGCAAGCAGTACAAGGCATTTTGTCGAAGGAATACATCCGTATTTCGAGGGAGAATAACGCAGTAGTGCACCGCTTATCCGAAGCTAATTATTACCTTGGCAAAGAGAATCGAGCAATACAAGGCATTCGACCGACGGAATACTTCCGTATTTCGAGGGAGAATAACGAAGTAGTGCGACGATTATCTGAAGCCAACTACATGGAGGAATAGAATATGTCAAAGCTTAGAGTAGGTGTCGTAGGTGGCACCGGTATGGTAGGTCAGAGATTTATTACACTTCTCGACAATCACCCCTATTTTGATCTCACTTGCATCGCGGCAAGCGCATCCTCGGCAGGCAAGACCTATGAGGAAGCAGTTGCAGGCAGATGGAATATGAAGACTCCCATTCCCGAAATGGCAAAGAAGCTTATCGTTAAGGATGCTTCCGACATTGAAGGTGTCAAGGCAGAGGTTGACTTCATCCTTTGCGCAGTCAATATGAAGAAGGAAGAAATTATGGCTCTTGAGGAGGCATATGCAAAGGCGGAGGTTCCCGTTGTATCCAACAACTCCGCACACCGCAAGACCCCCGACGTTCCCATGGTTATTCCCGAAATCAACAACGATCACATTGAAATTATCAAGGACCAGAAGAAGAGACTCGGTACGACAAAGGGCTTTATCGCTGTTAAGCCCAACTGCTCCATCCAGAGCTACGTACCCTTCATCACTCCCCTTCTCAAGTTCAAGCCCACTAACGTTGTAGTTTCTACCTATCAGGCAATTTCCGGCGCAGGTAAGACCTTTGAGTCCTGGCCCGAAATGATTGACAACGTAATCCCCTACATCGGCGGTGAGGAAGAAAAGAGTGAGAAGGAGCCTATGAAGGTTTGGGGTCACATCGAAAACGGCGTTATCGTCGACAAGACCGATATGACCATCACCTCTCAGTGTATCCGTGTTCCTGT
>JAFYTG010000215.1 GCA_017558945.1 Clostridia bacterium | reverse complement strand
TGTTTCACCATTGGTAAGAGAAAAGCTTGTAAAGCCGTTGACGGTTTCGCCTTTATACTCTGCACACCAATCGGGTATGCGAACTTTTAAGGTTACGGGCTCACCGTGATAAGTAAATTCGATATGTCCGTCAAAGGGATAATTTGTTTTCTGGGTAAGATTTGCGTCTTTTCCACCAATCAGGAGCTTTGTTTCGGAATCGGCAAATTGGTTACAATAAACAGTATCTCCGTCAAGAGTGTACATATATCTCGGAAGAGATGCAAGCATTCTTACCACATTGGGAGGACAGCAAGAACAGCTGAACACCTTGACTCTCTGTGAGATAGGCTGATATGCTCCCTTATGCTGATATTTTTTTATATCAAGCTCGAGAGGGTTGGTATAGAAGAATTCGTCACCGCCGAGAGATATACCCGACAAAAAGCCGTTGTAATAAATTCTCTCGATTATATCACCGTATACAGAGCTTTGTTCAATTTCCTGCAACGCACCTGCAAACATAGCAAGGGAGATTGCGGCACAGGTCTCGTTGTATACGTCACGGTTGGGAAGGTTGTAGGAATATGAGTAGATTTCACCATGCTTCTGTGCACCTACACCCCCCGTGATACTCATTTTGGTGTTTACTATATTTGAAAAGAGTCGGTCACAAGCTTCCTTTAAAGCTTTGTCGCCATCTCTCTTTGACAGCATCGCCATAGCGGTATAAAGGTAACCTGCACGAACGGCGTGACCCTTTGCCTCGGACATTTCACGAACGGGCATTTCAGACTGGAAATAGTCAAACCATCCATCGCCGTTCCATTTTAAATCATCGTTTTCGCAAGTTCCTCGCTTGTCAATGAAGAATCTTGCAAGGTCAAGATGCTTTTTGTCGCCCGTGTAGTCGTAAAGCTTGATAAGTGCAATTTCAATTTCCTCGTGTCCCGGAGTTGTGAATCTTGCACTTCCCTCCTCAACAAAGATGCGGTATATACAATCAACGTTTTTAAGCATACATTTGAGAAGCTTATCCTTGCCCGTCGCCTTATGGTAGGCAATAGCCGCCTCAATAAGATGACCTGTGCAATAAAGCTCGTGAGCACTTCTGTCTGTAAATATCTTCGACGGCTCTACGGTAAGAAAATAAGAATTGAAGTAACCGTCAGCTCTTTGATTCTTTTCAATAAAGTCAACGGTTAAGTCAACAAGAGCTTCAAGCTCGGGCTCGGGCTTTACCTCGGTGAGATACGCAACGCCCTCAATCCATTTTGCAACGTCGGAATCCCAATAGATATGAGGCTTCAAATCGGGGTTATCACCCTCACGCCATTCGCACTTAAATGCATCAAATCTGCCCGTCTCCTTGAAGCGGTCATATACTGCGTGAACGGTTACGTTTCTTACAAGGTCGGTGTAATATTTCCAAAATCCGTCTTTTATCTCGGTGTTGGCAAAATAAAGGTTCTTCATAATTACCTCCGTATTGACATTTATTTGCTTATATGCTATCATAAGAATCGGTGATTTTCAACCTAAAAAATCGTATAATAGGAGTTAAAATCCGACTTATGTTTGAAAGTGTCAGCTACATCAGTGGCGGTAAGTTCATATCGCACGGAAAATGGATACATCCCGACAGAGTGATAGATTCCTACGAGGCGATATTCGTAATCAAGGGAGAG
>JAFYTG010000214.1 GCA_017558945.1 Clostridia bacterium | reverse complement strand
TTCCCTTCTGGGTACATAACGCCGATGCAAACGGTCACATAAATTACCGTACCACCCGTGTTCGCCATTGGAGTGATTCGCACTACAACTATACCGAAACCACTCATTACAGAGTAACCCGAGGCGGTTCAATGCGCTTTGAACACGTGCCGATCGATGCCTCCTCAAAGATTGCAAACGATATTATGGAATCCATTGAGCCGTTTGATTTCAGCGATGCGGTGGACTTCGAAACGGCGTATCTTGCAGGCTATCTTGCCGACAAGTACGACGTTGAGGCAGAGGTCTGCCGTGAGCGTATCAATCAGAGAGTCAAGCAGAGTGTCGAGGACACCTTCCGCCAAACCGTCAACGGATATGCAACGGTAACCACCGAATCCTCAAGCGTATCACTTGAAAACACCGAGGTGAAGTACGTGCTTTATCCCGTATGGCTTCTGAATACCACCTGGAACGGCAACCGTTATACCTTTGCAATGAACGGACAGACGGGTAAATTCGTAGGCAACCTTCCGCTTGACAAGGGCGCTTGGTGGCGATGGTTTTTAGGCGTTTCGGGAATTGCGGCGGCAATTGCCACTCTCATTTCCGTCGCACTCTACTTTATATGAGGTGGCAGATATGAAGAAGCTTTTATGTTTAACTCTCATCATACTTGCCGTGACTCTCACGGTATCCGCACAAAACGTTTTCGACAACGAGGGACTTCTCACCTCCGACGAGGTATCAAGCCTTGACTCGCTTCTCGTTTCGGCGGGATACGATGCAGACTGTACCGTCGTTGTGGTTACAGCAGACGATTTCGACGGAAAAACAGCCGAGGCTTACGCCGACGATTTCTTTGACGCAGGTGACTTCGGTGAGGACGGAATACTGTTTCTCGTAAGCCTTGCAAGGAGAGAATGGCACATTTCAACGGCAGGAGAATCAATTTACACCTACGACGATTCAAGACTTATCCACTTTGAGGATGAGCTTATTTCCTACCTCTCCGACGGAGATTTTTACGGTGCATTCGTGCGCTTTGCCGAGCTGTGCCGTGAGGATTACAGCTATAACGACGGCTATTCTTCGGACTATGAGGACGAATATTACACCGAGGACGAGGGCTTTACCGCCTCAAGAATCGTTATCCCCGTTATATTCGGCTTAATTGTCGGTCTTATCACCGTCAGCTCGATGAAGGCTCAGCTAACGAGCGTGAGAAGTAAGCCTGACGCCTCCGACTACGTAAAGTCAGGAAGCCTAAACATCAGCACAAGCTACGTGCAATTCCTTTTCAGACACGTCAATACAATACGCCGTCAGACCAATTCCTCAAACGGTTCGGGCGGTGGCTCATCGGTACACCGTTCCTCATCGGGACGGAGTCACGGAGGACGTGGCGGACGCTTTTAATCAAAAAATAAATATTTCGGGCTATGAACAAGCCTCCCTCTACCGTACATAAATACGCCGACGGGCTTCGGCTTGTACATTCTGAAGCATTTTTCCAATCGCCTACAAATTAGGGCTGTAAAAAACTCAACAGAGTTTTTTACAGCCCTTTTTATTCACTATACGCTTTGAACGAGTGGTATTTTACCATCGCGTAAAAGCCTGATGAGACACGCCGTTTTTATCTCGGTCAAAATACCGCCAACGTGATCCTCGGGACGATGGACATATCCGTAAGCTTCTCACATTCTACTAAAAAAGCTCGTCAATAATACCGAGGTCCCAGCAAAGACGGGGTAAAACGTACTTGTCACGCATATCCTTTGATGCCTTGAAGGTCATAGGAAGAATCGACTCCTCGAGTCCTATATCCTCCATCGTCTTGGGCAGACCAACCTTGTCGAAAAGCATCAAAGCCTCGTCAAGAGTGGGAAGCTCCTCGTCGATTATTTGCAGAATATCATCCCATTTTTCTATTATTCTCTCAAGACGCGCTCTATGCTTTATAACGTCGTATTTTCCCTCCTTCGCCTCAAGAGCTATCATAGTCTCGGCACCCTTGCCCACGAAGCCGCGAAGCCGCTCACTCCATTCGGAGAAATCAAAGCTCTCGGCATAGCGGAGCGCTTTTTCACGGTCGGGAATAACGGACTTGATCTTTTCGTATATTCCGAGGGATATGAGCGTGCCGAGGGCACACTGTATTCCGTGGAAATCAAAGGGGGTTGAAAAGCTGATGGCGCGCATATCCCATACGTGAGAAAGGTAATGCTCAACGCCGGAGGCGGGGCGGGAAACTCCTGCAAGATTCATTGCCGCACCGCTTAAAATGAGTCCCTCAAAAACGGCTTCGACGGCTGTTTTGTCACGCTTTAGAAGTCCGTCGGCGTTATCGACGCATTTCTTAAGAGAAGCGCGGACAAGCCCTGCAATCTCCTCGCAATAGTACTCCTCGTTAATAAGACCCGATATCCTCCACTCACAGATAGATATATATTTTGCAAGCATATCGCCAAGTCCCGATCTCATCATTTTGAGGGGTGCCTTGCAAAGAATTTCCGTATCTCCGATAATAACCTCGGGGCACTTGCTGTTGAGAGATATTTTCAAGCCCTCGCGCGTCATTGACGAGCTGGAGGAGGCATAGCCGTCCATCGATGGAGCGGTGCCAACTATTATATACGGCTTATCGGAAACGTTCGCGACGATTTTTGATATATCGTTTATAACTCCTGAGCCGACTCCGATAACCGCGTCGCAGGTTGGGTCGAAATACATTACGGCAAGACCGACGTTTTCCTCATTCGGCTCTAATTCATCCTTATCAAATACGTATTTTTTTACCTCTATACCGTGCTCGGCAATAAGGCTCTCAGCCCTCTCGCCTGCCACGGCATAGGTGTTTTTATCTGCAATAATAAACGCGCTTTTTATATTTCTTTTTTTCAAAAGCTCGGGAAGGCGCGCCAAAGCGCCCTCTCCCATTACAACCTCCGAGTCAAAGATATGCTCTTTGCCACAGGCACATTCCGTTCTCTTTACGGCTTCAAACATTCTATCTCCTCCATTCGTCAAGCAAGCGTCTGTCTCAGTCTTGCGATACCATTCTCAATGCCGATGCTCTTGTTAAAAATACTGCTTGTTCCCGCAACGAATACGGAAGCACCCATTTCTGCCATTTTGGGCACGTTCTCAAACGAGCAATTGCCGTCTACCTCAATCGGCATATCGGCGTAGCCGAGTCGATCGAGCATATCGCGGCAGAGTCTTATCTTGTCAAGCGCCTCGGGCAAAAGCTTCTGTGAGGCAAAGCCGGGATTTACCGTCATAAGCATTATCGAGTCGACGTGGGGAAGAAGCTCCGCTACACTATCAAGCGGAGTGGCGGGATTTACAGCGAGCACGGGACTTGCGCCTCTCTGTCTTATTCTGTTAAGAACGGGAACAATATTCGGCGTTGACTCGTAATGAACGGAAACGAGGTCCTTGCTTTTTACGTCAAACCATTCCACAGCCTGCTCGGGATTTGAAACCATCAAATGTATATCAAGCGGAACATCGTACCTGCGCGACACCTCGTTGCAAAGCCTTGTGGACAGCATTAAATTGGGCACGAAATGACCGTCCATAACGTCACAGTGCAGATAATCTATACCGCACGCCTGCAAAATATCAAGGTCGCGCTCCATATAAAGCTGGTCGGCGCACATTATTGACGCAGAAATCTGATACCTCATATAAACACCTCAATTAATAATTTCGCTTGATTATACCATATATTTAACGAAAATGCAAGATTTTCCACGGCAAATTTCATTAACGGAGCCTCTGTCGGTTGCCGTCGCATTCCTCGGAACGATGGCACTATTCATTATAAAAGCTTAACTACATAAAAAATCGAAAAGCTCTGACTTTTTCACATAAAAAGTCGGAGTTTTATTACTGACATTTTCGTCAAAAGGTGTTACACTTACAGCACATAAATCAACCAAAGGAGAACGCTTATGAAAAAGGCACTTTCGATTTTACTCGTACTCGCAACGCTCATCGGTCTCATCTCGGTTTCGGTATGCGCAGGCAAAACCTCCGCTTACAATATTCTGTCAAAAAGCAAATACGCTAAGGTATACACCCTTTCAAGCTCGGGCAAGACCATTCCGTACACAAGCAAAGCCCTCTCTACAAGAGGTACGGTAAGCTACGGCAAAAGCTCAAGCAGTTATATTGATAACAAGGCTGACGAGCTTTACCTCTGTGACGTAGGTGCTACCAACGGCAAGGAATGGGCATACGTCAGCTATCCCACGTCGTCGGGCAGAGTTTATGCCTATATTCCCCTTTCTTCAATTACCTCAAATAACGGCTCTCACGCCAAGACCGTCTCAAGCGGAAGGTTCTATTGCTCCTACCGTAAGGGAGTCTCAACCTCGTCAAGCTATTACGTTGACAAGGGGGATACGGTATATCTGCTTGCAACGAGTGGCAACAGTTGTCAGATACTCTACCCCATCTCAAACGGCTCAAGCTGGAGAATCGGCTGGTGCAGTAAGACGGACTACGACAGATATTGCCTCAACAAGACCGACAATACCTTTAACCCCGTCTGGCCTTGTAAAGACTCGAATTACATTTCCACGATGTACCGCTACTACAATTCGGGCAATCCCAAAAATCACGGTGTGAGAAGTAATATTTACAACGCCTTTGACGTGGCGGGTGCCTCGGGTGACACAATCTACGCCGTTGAATCGGGCAAGGTGGTTGACAAGGGCTATCAATCGAAGGGCTTTGGTAACTACGTTGTAATAGAGCATAGCAACGGCTTGTATTCGCTGTACGCTCACCTCAAGTCCTCGGCAAAGGTAAGCGTTGGAGATACCGTCAGCCGAAAGCAGATAATCGGCTATATGGGTACTACGGGTAACAGCACGGGCAATCATCTTCACTTTGAGCTTTATGACCCCGACGATAAGAGCCGCGTCATCAACCCTTGGGTTACCTATTATCAAGGCAAGATATCGGTTACCGTCGGAGGCAACAGCTACCGTGCAAACGTAAATTACAAGAACGATTCCATATCTCAGGCTTGGTGCAATTGGCTCAAGGGCAGTTGTACTAAAAATTCATCGGGGAATTACGTTTTCAATGCGTAACTAAAAAGGGGCTGTAAAAAAACTCTAACCAAGTTTTTTTACAGCCTCTTATTCTATT
>JAFYTG010000028.1 GCA_017558945.1 Clostridia bacterium | reverse complement strand
ATCGGTGAGCCGGGCGTCGGTAAGACCGCACTTGCTGAGGCTCTTGCTCAGCGTATTGCTGACGGTAACGTCCCCTTCAAGCTGAAAGGACGCGAGGTTTATCTTCTCGATATGACCACACTCGTTGCAGGAACTCAGTTCAGAGGTCAGTTTGAGAACCGTATGAGAGGGCTTATCGACGAGGTTAAGGCTCTTGGTAATATAATCCTCGTAATCGACGAGGTTCACACCATAGTCGGCGCAGGCGATGCCGAAGGTGGAATGAACGCCGCCAATATTTTAAAGCCCGCTCTGTCAAGAGGGGAGATACAGATGATAGGCGCTACGACTCTTTCCGAGTACCGCAAGTACATTGAGAAGGATGCAGCCCTTGAAAGACGCTTCCAGCCCGTTATGGTAAACGAGCCGTCTATTGCCGATACCGTAAAGGTGCTTGAGGGCATCAAGAAGTATTATGAGGAGTTCCACGGTCTGTCAATTCCTCTTGAAATTCTTGAGCGTACAGTTCAGCTTTCCGAGAGATATATCACCGACAGATTTCTTCCCGATAAGGCGATCGACCTGCTTGACGAGGCTTGTGCGAGAAAGGCTCTTGAAAGCCCCGTTATCAACCGCATATCCGAGCTTCAGGTGGGACTTGATAAGCTCCGCGAGCAGAGAGAGGCGCTTGAAGCACTTCCCGATCCGACCGAGGAGGTCTATTCAAAGATTGCCGACGTTAAGGTGCAGGAGATAAAGAACCGCAACGAGTACGACGCACTCACTCTTGAGAGACAGAGCATTCGTCTCACCGAGGAGGACCTTGCGCGCGTTATCGAGGTGTGGACAGGTATTCCCGCAGGAAGTATAGCCGAAAACGATTTTAAAAAGCTTGAGACCCTTGCAGACCGTCTGCGTGAGCGTATTATAGGTCAGGATACTGCCGTTGATGCGGTTGCCCGTGCCATCAAGCGCTCGAGAGTCGGTATATCCTATAAGAGACGTCCCGTTTCCTTTATATTTGCAGGACCTACGGGAGTCGGTAAGACCGAGCTTGTAAAGACGCTTGCCAATATACTCTTCGATTCTCCCGAGGCTCTTATAAGACTTGATATGTCAGAGTTTATGGAGAAGCATTCGGTGTCCAGAATTATCGGCTCACCTCCCGGATACGTCGGCTACGACGATGCAGGTCAGCTTACCGAGAAGATTCGCCGCAAGTCTTATTCGGTAGTGCTTTTCGACGAGATTGAAAAGGCTCATCCCGACGTTTTGAACATCCTTTTGCAGATACTCGACGACGGCGTTATAAGTGATGCTCACGGCAAGCAGGTAAACTTTGAAAATACCGTGCTTATTATGACAACCAACGCAGGTGCAACGCTATCTACTAATATGACGGGCTTCCTTGCAACCACCTCGGTAATGGACAGCGAGCGTACTCACAAGGCTCTCTCGGAGTTTTTACGCCCCGAGTTTCTGAACCGTGTTGACGAGGTGATTACCTTCAACAGACTCGGCAGAGAGCAGATGAATAGAATTGCCTACCTCAGAATTGAGGAGCTTTCGCGCGTGCTCTTCGTTAAGGGTATACGTCTTGATATTACTCCCGAGGCTGTCGGTCATATTGCTGAAAAATCCTTTTCGGAAAAGTACGGCGCAAGAAATCTTGCCCGTTATATTCAGTCTCATATCGAGGATAAGATTGCCGAGGCAATTATCGCTAATTATGAAAAGGGTCTGTCAAGCGTCAGCGTAACGCTTGACGGAGAGGAATTGAGGGTAGACTGTAAGTAATGAATTTACTTGAAATAAACGCCGATAAGCTGTACGATATTCTCCGTACAACTCCCGACGAGGGCTTGAACGAGAGACAGATACAGCTTAACAGACGGGAATTCGCACCTGAGACGAAAAAGACGAGGCTTGCCTTTTTAAAGGCGTTTCGCAATGTCTTCGGTGATGCGATGCTTATCCTGTTCCTTCTGCTTTCCTTCTTTGCCATTGACTCAAGAGGGGATAGGGGCGTCGGAATATGCGTGCTTCTCGTTCTGCTTTCCTACTTTGCGGTAAAGCTTTTTGCCTCCTCTTATTTTAAGAGGGTTGAAAGGAAAATTCATGAATACCGCCGTTCCTCTTGCCGTGTCATACGCGACGGTGAGGAATGTACGGTTGACTATTCCGAGCTTGTACCCGGTGATATACTTCTCATCCGAGAGGGTGACGTCGTCCCGTGTGACGCTCTCGTTATATCACAGAGGACGTTGAGAGTGCTTGAGGTTCAGCTTACGGGTAACGCATCTCCCGTAGTAAAGCTTACTCAGGAGGACGTTTTGTCCACCAAGGGCTGTCCCTATTACGAATGTATTCTCTTTGCAGGCTCCGTTGTTAGCTCGGGCGAGGCAAAGGCTCTCGTCTGCAACGTGGGAGACAGTATTTTTGACAAAAATAACAAGCTTGTTCGCCGTGTAAGGCAGGATAACCGTCCAAAGATTTATGAGAAGGCGGTCAACATTTCCGAACGCATTTCACTTGTATGGATCATCGTATGTACCGTTACCGTAATCGTCGGTATTATCAAGGGAGAGGAGCTGTTTTCACTCCTTCACCTTGCGACCACTCTGTCGGTTGCGGTGCTTCCCGACCTGATACATACCTTGTCCGAGATTACTCTTGCCAAGGCAACCTCAAGGCTTTTAAAAAACGGAGCGGCAGTTAAAAACCTTTCGGCAATTGACCGTATGTGCGACATTAACTGTATTGCCGTTGACTCAAGTAAGTATTTCAGGGCTTCCACTCCCAAGCCTCATACGGTTGTTGTAGGCAACGAGCGTAAGCGCTTCAAGAATGCCTCTGACGATGACGTGAAGCAGCTCTTTGAATACGCTTGCGTTGCCTGTGTCGGTAACGCAGATGGAGAGGGACTTTATTACAATAGCGTAAGCATTGAGTCGGCACTCCTGGATACAGCGAAACGTCTCGGTATGACTCAATCGTCGATGTATGAAAAGCATTTGCTCCTTGAAAAGCTTCCCTATACCGAGCAAAACGGAATGAGCAGAGTAATTGTTTTCTCGAATGCAAAATTCTATCTCGTTTGCCTCGGTACTCCCGAAAGGATACTTTCTTCTTGCTCGCAAATTCGCGTGGGCGGTGTTGATCGCAGATTTTACGATTATGAAAAGCGTACTCTCTTCGGAGATATAAGCTTGGTTGCCGCCGATAACGAGGGAGTTGTCGGAGTCTGCATAAAGGAGATATCCTATCACGAGGGAATGGGACAGATAGAAAATCCGAGAGGCTCCGTGTTTATGGGCTTTATCGGGCTTCACACCGCTATCATTTCCGAGGCGGCAAGAGCTGTCAACCGTTGTGAGCATTCGGGTATCGACATTCTTCTTATGACGAATGAATCCCGTGCGACAGCCGTTGGCTTTGCCGACAGCCTTGCGATTGTCAAAGGCGATGACAAGGCGATTGATACTTTTGAGTTTGATAAGCTTGACGAGGGTCTTTTCCGTGCCGATATTAAGAAATATAAGGTGTTTCTTTCCTTTGACGGAGAGAAGAAGGGTAAGATAGTTCAGTACAGAAAATCCGACGGAGACATCGTTGCTACCACCGCCTCGGATATAGAGGACATTCCGCTTCAGCTTGAGGCAGACGTTTCCTTCTGTCTTGATAAGGTGCGTGATGATGCGGTGGTCAGAAATTCCGACGTCGTTTTGACGGGCGGAATCGAAACGGTGCTTGAGTGTATAAAGTACGCGCGATGCGTATACCGTAATATACGGCATATGCTTGAGCTTCTTATGTACAGTCAGTTCACTCTTGCCGCAACCTCGTTTATGTTTCTGATATTTTTGCCCGAAATAAGATTTACGCCGATACAGATAATTCTGTATTCTGTGTTCGTCTTTTTGCCGTTAACCTTCTCACTTTCAAACGAGAGAGTGAGAGGCACCGAGCTAAACTCGGATTTCGGTGAGGAAAACGTCAATATAAATTTTCAGAACCTCATAACACTTCCGCTCGTCTGCGGACTTACATCGGGTCTTATGACGGCGCTGTCGTCAAGACTTGCATTCATGTCGGGAATGAGCATTGGAGAATGCCGTGGAGTATCTCTTCTCACTCTTACCATGACCGCTGTATTTATGGCGTTTTCGGTTTCGAGTGATTCCACCTTCTCCTTGAGAATTTTCAAGAATAAGCTATTGCTCATAGCCGCACCCGTCGTTGTTGCGGTGAGTATGCTTATAACGCTTACACCTATGTCAAGTGCTCTCGGTATGGCTTGTCCTTCGCTGAGTCAGGTTATCACAGCCGTAGTATCGGGATTCTTGCCCTGCCTTTTATCCTTTGGAATAAGGCTTGTAAAAAAATACGTTTTTAATATTAAAAATAAGGAGATATAAGACAATGGAACAGGTAACACGTAAAACAATCATCGGAGACATTCTCGACTTTGACAGAGAGACCGGCAAGTTTTTCCTTGAAATAGGAATGCACTGCCTTGGCTGTCCCTCTGCACGTGGAGAAAGCATCGAGGAGGCTTGTGCCGTTCACGGTACGGATGCCGACGAGCTTGTTGAGAAGATCAACGAGTATCTTGCTGAAAAAGATGCCTGAAGCAAGACTTTCAAGGCGGCTTTATGCCGCCTTCTTGCTTGTTGAGGGAGGAGTCTGCGTTGCCGATATCGGCACCGACCACGGTTACCTCCCGATTGAGCTTGTAAAAAGCGGCAAAGCCCCTTCGGCTATTGCCTCGGATATAAATCCCCAACCTCTTGATAAGGCAAGAGCTAATATTGAGAGTGAGGGACTTTCCTCAAAAATTGAGCTTCGTCTTACCGACGGCGCTATCGGTCTTGAGGATAGGGCAGAGGAGCTTGTAATTGCGGGAATGGGCGGTGAGCTTATTGCCGAGATTGTGAAAAAGGCAGAATTCACCCGTAAAAAAGACTTTCATATGGTGCTTCAGCCGATGACCAAGACACCCGAGCTACGACGTTGGCTGTGGAATAACGGCTACCGTATAACCTGCGAAAAATACCTTGAGGACTCAGGACACTTTTATACCGTGTTGTCGGTGCATTATATGGGTGAGAATACCGAATATACAGCTCTCGACTCCGAGATAGGTAAGGAGTGTCACAGAGTGGGGCTTGATAAGGACGAGGCGTATGCGCTCTCTTGCGAAATAAAGCTTCGCCTTTACGATTTGAATAATAAAATACAAGGCAAGAGCCGTGCGGGAATCTTATGTGACGCCGAGACCGAGCTTCACAGAGGTCTTTCTGAAATACTCTCAAGCCTTGAAAGGAATTAATATGAAGATTATTGAGCTTGTAAAAAATCTTGATGCTCTCATTCCCCGTGAATTGAGTGAAGAATGGGATAACGACGGTATGATGCTGGTTACCGATAAGGAGCGTGAGATAAGTCGTGCAGTGATAACTCTTGACGTAACTCCCGATTGTATAGCGTATGCCAAGGAGCAGAATGCCAACCTTATCGTAAGCCATCATCCCTTTATCTTCAAGCCTCTTGCAAGCATTGGAGACGACTTGAAATCCCGTATGATAGTTGACCTTATCCGCTCGGAAATTTCGGTTATAAGCTATCACACGCGCTTTGACAGTGTGAAGGGCGGAATGAACGATGCACTTGCCGAGGCTCTCGGAATTGAAAATGCCGTGGAGCTTGATACGATGGCAAGAGTGGGAGAGCTTACCGATGTAATGTCCCCCGAGGAGCTTGCCGCATACGTTACCGAGGCGCTTTCTGCAGATGTCGTGCTTTACAACGGAAATAACACCGTTTCCCGTCTTGCCGTGCTTGGCGGAGGCGGTAAGGATTTCGTTTTTCCTGCGTTTCATAACGGTGCTGACGCTATCGTTACGGGTGACCTTTCTCACAGTATTGCTCTTGAGGCAATGAATTCGGGAATGACGGTTATTGATGCAGGGCATTACGGCACGGAAAAGATATTTGTAAACGCCTTTCCGTCATTTCTTGAGAAGGCGGGTCTTGATGCGGACAAGATATTTAAATTCCGTGGATGTGACCCGAGAGTGTTTGTGGTTAAGGAGAACTAAATGGCTTTTGATGCTGGTATGCTTCGTGCCGTGGTGTACGAAACAAATCTTATTTTAGGTGAGGATAACGGACGCGGTGGCAGTAAGGTTGAAAAAATATATATGCCCGACCGTGATGAGATACACTTAATGCTCAGGACCTATAACGAGACTCACCGCTTTGTGCTTTCTGCAAGCCCGAATACAGCGAGAGTACTGATAAGCGAGGTGCAGAAGGAGAATCCTTCGACTCCTCCGACACTCTGTATGCTTTTGCGTAAGCGCCTTGCGGGCGCAAGGCTTGTGAGAATTTCCCAGCTCGGATTTGAGCGTGCCTGCTGTCTTGAGTTTGACACGAGAGACGAGATGGGCTTTGCCTCGAAAAAATATCTTATTGCCGAGGTTATGGGCAAGCACTCCAATATAATTTTCTGCGATGCGGATATGAAAATTCTCGGTGCGATTCGTACGGTTGACGTGACCTCTGACCTCACACGCCGTATTATTCCGGGTATTAAATACGAGCTTCCTCCGTCGCAGGATAAGCTCGACCCGACTGCTCTTACCCGTGAGAGCTTTGATGCACGTCTGTCACTCTTTGACCCGTCCGCCCTTGCCGATAAGTCGATTGTAGGTGCATTTTCGGGTATATCTCCGCTTGTAGCCCGTGAGCTTGTATATAGGGCAAGCGGTGAGGTAAGCGTAGGTCTCGGCTCTGTTTCAAGAGACAGACTCTGGGAGGAGCTTTCAAGATATATAAATTCCCTGAACAACGGAGATTTTTGTCCTACTTTGCTCTTTGAGGAGGGTAAGGATACTGCGTTTGAGTATTCGGTTTATCCCGTTATGCAGTACGGGGACAGAGTCAGCCGTAAGGGACTTGAAACAGTTTCCGCACTCATTGACGGCTTCTTCTCACTTCGTGATAAGAGTGACCGCTTAAGACAACGGTCTCAGGATATTTCAAGAGTTTTGAATAACGCAAAGAGCCGTCTTGAGCGTAAGATTGAGATACAGAGAGGCGAGCTTTCCGACACCTCGGATATGGAGCTTTGCCGTCTTTACGGAGACCTTATCTCGCAGGAGATGTACAGAATAAAAAGAGGGGATATCTTCGTTGAGGCAACCGACTATTCCAAGGAGCCTTATGAGACTGTAAGGGTCGAGCTTGATGAAAAGCTTTCCCCGTCGCAGAATGCCCAGCGTTACTATAAGAAATACAACCGAAAGAAGAGCGCTCAATGTGAGCTGCGTAATCAAATGGAGCTTGCCGAGAAGGAGCTTTTGTACATTGAAACGGTTTTTGATGCACTTTCCCGTGCCGAGACCGAGAAGGACCTTGCCGAAATCCGTGAGGAGCTTTCCTTGTGGGGATATATAAAGAAGGAAGCAAGAAAGCTGAGGATGGCTGATAAAAAGCCTTCGGTAAAGCCTATGAGCTTTACATCTCCGTCGGGCTATGAGGTGCTCGTCGGACGGAATAATCTTCAAAATGATTATATTACCACCAAGCTTGCCGAGAGGTCGGATTGGTGGTTCCACGTTAAGAATTATGCGGGTAGCCACGTGCTTATGTGTGTCGGCAACCGTGAAGAGCCTCCTGCGGAGGACTTTACCTTTGCCTGCGAGCTTGCCGCAAAGCACTCGTCTGCGGAGGGTGATAACGTTGCGGTTGACTATACTCAGATACGCTACGTTAAAAAGCCGGGTGGCTCAAAGCCCGGATACGTAACCTATACTACCTATTGGACGGCTTACGTCACTCCTGATAAAAAGGAATCGGAATGAGAAAAACTCATTCCGATTCTTTTTTATAGAAACGCGAGATACCTTTTTGCGACGTAGCCTCTCTGACCGCCGTATACTATCTTGTACCAGTTTCCCTGACGCTCAAGCACGCTGACGCTTGAGCCGTTGGGGATTTTTCTTATAATGGGGGAGGTGATTGACGGAGATGAGCGCATATTGAGTCTTGAGCCCATCGTAACCACCTGCGCGGGAATTCCGTCGTCGGTGTCTCCCTCGGCGTTCAGATACTCTATAATAGAGTCTGTAAAGTTTCGTGCGATTCTGTCGATGTTGTGCTTTATCCAGGTTGCATCCTCCTCGTTGTCGTGATATGCCACCTCGACGAGCACCGAGGGTGCTGTTGTTCTTCTCAGCTCGGCAAGGTTCGTTGCTGTACGGGTCTTTACCTTGTCGGGATATGGATAAATAGATTTAAAATTGTCTGCGACGATTTCTGCAAGAAGCCGTCCCTGAACGCTTGATGGGAAGTAATATACGTCGGTGCCCATAAGTCTTCCCGAAAGTGATTCGGGAGCGGCGTTTGAATGGATGGCAAAATGCAGAACGGGTGCCTTTAAATTAGAGTCTATCACCACGGCGTTGACGTCCATCAAGGGATCGTTTCGGTAAAAGCAGATGCCTGCCTCCTTCAGATACACCTCCATTTTGTCGGCAATGAGATTCATATAGTATTCCTCGTTGCCTCCGTTTACGTATTCGTTGAATTGCTGAGTTGACGGGCTTAAATAAACGCAAGAAATAATTATCACACCTTTTCATATGTTTTACTGTATATTATGAAAAGGTCCCCGCTTTTGTTACAAAAAAGAGTACAGAGAGGTCTCTGTACTCTTTGTTTGTTATTTTAAAAGGTTAACCGCCGTCTGCGCATCCTTCCTTGCCATTTCCGAAAGGGTCGCCTTCTGCTCCTTGAGCTTTTCGGATATTTCATCACGCTTTGCAATTATCTCCTCGCACTTTTCTATCAGTGCGTCAGACGTGAAATCCTTTACCGAAAGCGTGCAGTCAAGACCAATATACTCAAGCAATGAGTCAATCTTTGGATCGTAGGAAAGACCGATAGCTGGCGTATATGCGTTTGCCGAGAATATGAGGAAGTGTAGCCTCATACCGATTACAAACCTCATATTTTGCATAAGAGTCACAAGCTCCTTTGCGGTAGCGTCTACGACGAGCGGTGCTTCAACTCCGAGAAGCGAGCGTATTTTTAAGGATATTTCAAGGTCGCGGGAGTTCTGCATTGCAACGAATACGGGGGTTATCGAATATTTGTCCATTATAAAACGGCAGGTGTACGCAATGTTTTTCTCAAGGTCGGGAGTAGTATCCTTCCAATCGCGTAGGGAAACCGCAAAGTAGTCTCGTCCCTGCTCGATTCCGTAACGGTCGCAAAGCTTCTTTACCCAACGCTCCTCAGCCCCTTCAATGCAGAAGGCGGGGTCAGCTGTAACGTCAGCCTTTATTTCGGGTGCAAGCTTAAAGAGAAGCTTTGCGGAATTGGGCTCACGGAGGGTGATTGCGTCAACGCCTCGGAGTGCGTCAAGCACAAGGTCGGTGTTTGCTTCACTTATCGGACCGAAGCCGTTTGCCCATATCATAACCTTTTTGTTAAGCCTCTTTGCAAGGCTGATAAGAGACACGTAATAGACGAGCGATTTCGTGCTCGTTTCATCCTGAAGAAGACTTCCGCCGCCGCTGATAAACAGCTTGGTATGTCTCATTTCGTTGATGACCGCAATGGGATTGTAGCGGTTGACCGAGTTTACGAGATATCTCTTACGGGTCTCCTTGGGGTTTGATGAAAGAACGGTTATGCGTGTGTCAGGACGGATGTCCTTGATGCTCTCAATTATTATCTGAAGAAGTGCGTCGTCTCCTACGTTTCTGAAGCCGTAGTATCCGCTGATAAGCACCTCCGGATGACGGTAATGGCGGTATGGAGTGAGAAGCTTGTACATATTGAGATAATCCTGAGCCATACGGCGTGCGGAATAATAATTCTCAATGGTAGATTTGTTGTAGTCGGAAATCCTTTGAATTTCCTCCTCACTTGCCGTCATAATTTTTTCAAGGTCGGAGCGGATAAGCTCAACCGTCGGCATTATACAGCCTCGACAGCAATAGTTAGTATCGTAGGATATCTTGAATTTATCCTCACCGAATATACCGATGTATCCCTCGTTACCTGCGATGACAACCGGTACTCCCGCCGCCATTGCCTCAAGCGCCGAGCGTGAAACTCCGACGAAGGCATCTGACAAGGCAACGAATTTGTTGATATCGATGCGGGCTCCCGTCAATTTGATAACGCCCTCTCCGATTGAGGAGTTGATTTCTTTAACGTGAGCGGTGAGTCTTTCAAGGTCGTTTCCGCCTCCGACGATTATAAGCCTTGCCTTCGGATTTATCTTCAAAAGGTCGGGCATTGCACTTGCAACAAGATATGCAACAGCGCTTCTGTCCTCGTCGATTCGGCTTATGTAAACGATGTTGTAATCGTCACGGGAGATTCCAAATTCCTCTTCAACGGATGATGTGTCGGTATCCTTTGAGAATTTTTCTGAGTCAATACCGTTTATTGTAACTGAGATATTGTCGGGGTAAAGTCCGTAATTGTCAATGAGATATTGCTTGATATCGTCTGATACCGCAATCGTTCTTTCTCCCCAATTTGCGATACGCTTCCAGAGGGGAGTTATCTTGAATACCCAATGAGCGCTGGTAACGAAACGAAAATCAAAGCGGCGGGCAAGCAGACCGCAGATGAAGGCGGGTATTCTTGCGTGAGCGTGTACTATGTCGAAGCTTTCCTGTCGGCAAAGCTTTTTTAGTCCGTTATAGCTTTTTAAAACACATTGAGGTGCCTTGCTGTGAAGAGGCAGCTTTACGTGCTTTATTCCGAAATTTTCAAGCTCGGGAACGTAAACACCACCGTTTGACGCAACGGTTATGTCGTGTCCCATTTTCTTAAGAGCCTTTGAAAGCTCGACGACGTGAGTTTCCGCACCGCCTATTTCAAGACCCATAAGAGTCATCAGTATTTTCATTTTTCAATCTCCTTAATGCTTTTTGAGAAGAGAAGTGCTTCAATTATAACGTATGCGATAAATACAAGCTTTAATAAAAGGTAGCAAGCATCCTCAAAATAGAGAATGTTTGACGGAACTGCAAGGGCGATAAGGTCGGGAAGAGCCGAGAAGGTGAGTGCCGTGAAAACCGCAAGAAGTGAAGGTAAACGGCTCTTCTTCGTACTGTCGGGGATAAAGCTTTTGCCCTCGCCGAGCATATAGAAGGCGAGAATTAAAAGCGACATAACGTCGGGAAAGTGTGAAAGAGAGGAGGCGCTTGCCGATACGGTAGCAAAGCGCTCAAGAAGGAGCGAGGATAAGAATATAACGGGACAGAGAGCGAGGAGAGAAACCGCCACGCCACACTTCTTGGTAAAGAGCCTGAGAGAATAATACACTGCGGACAAAACCGCGGTTGGCAGACATATGGAATAGCTTACCGATTTGAGAGGATTCTTGACGTCGGTTGCCGAAAACTCCGAGAGCTTTATAACGTAAAGGACCGTGAGGAGTAAAAATACGGCGGTTGCAAGAGATAATATGATTTCACGAGCCTTGCATTTTTCAACTGAATAAAAGTCCGTTTTGATTCCTTTTCCGAAAAAGTAAGACAGTATGGTGCCGAGAATGAAGAGTGCGTAAAGTGAATACGCGAGAGTGTCGTTTTTGAAGAATGCATCCTCAAAATCAAAGCCGAGTATAAGTAAAAGGCTTCTTAAAAGAACGAGGAGCGTTGCGGTGAGAATTACCGCAAGAGATACGTTTTTGATTTTTGTGTAATCGTTTTGCATAAATGGGACACCTTTCTGTCAAGACTTGTTTTGGTGAATACCTATATTATACCAAAACACACGGAAAAGTCAAATACTAATTTGTAAAAGGAGAAGGAATGAGTGCATTTTCTCATGCAATTCTGTATACGCTGCTGCTTGGCGCAAGTGTAATAACGGGCTTTTTTTCGTATGAGGGGCGCATAAGCCTTAATTCGCAAGGACTTGAAGCGCTTGAAATCGTCGAGGAATACGCCGTGAGCTCTCCGCTTGAGGAGATGGGAGCATCTGTTAAAATGGAGGAGTACGAATCCGATGAAACGACGGTTGAGCTGACTCTTGAAAATGGAGAGAAAACAAAAATGAGCCTTGAGGAGTACGTTACGGGAGTTTTGCTTGCCGAAATGCCCTCGTGGTATTCCGAGGAGGCGCTGAAGGCGGCTGCGGTCGCCGTCAGAACCTATACGGTGTATAACCTTGAAGCCTCAGGACATATTTGCACACACCCGTCTCATTGTCAGGCTTTTTATACGTTTGAAAATATTTGTGATTTGTGGGGAGAGAAAAGCGCCCGTGAGGTGTATGAAAAAATGCTCTTTGCAACGGAGTCCACCGAAGGCGAAATTCTTTTGTATGACGGAGAGCCGATTCTCGCGGTCTATCACGCCTCAAGCTATTTGCACACGCGTCCGTCGTCTGAGGTGTTCGGCGGAGACAGAGCTTATCTTGTCAGCGTTTCTGTGCCCTTTGAGGATGAGGCGGAAACTCAGATCCGTAAAAGCAGAGTACCAAAGCACACCCTGTATTCGACGCTGAAAGCGGAGGGAGGGGTTGATGCTGTGTGGGACGGGTCAAGATGCGTGGGCTTGAGAGTTGGAGACAAGACCTTTGCCTCGTCGGATATACGTTCACTATTCGGACTTGCAAGTGCAAGCTTTGAGGTGAGTGAGGACGGCGAGGATTACGTGTTCAAGACATACGGGTACGGTCACGGAGTGGGACTAAGCCAAAGCGGTGCTGATATACTTGCTCAAAGAGGCTGGAGCTATTTTGAAATACTCTTTCATTATTATAAAAATACAAGCCTTGCAATTTTGAAAAATAATGAATAATATTTATACACTTGTCAAAAATAATGGTGAAATCAAATAAGAGAGGTTGCAGTATGGAAAGAAACAAATTCAAAAATATGAGCAGAGGGGTATACATATCCCTCGCGGTATGTATGCTGATAGTTGCAGGTATAGGCATTTTTGCCTCGGTGAGAAGTGTTTCCAATATAATGTCTGAGAACATGGAGAGCCTTGACGACTTGTCGGTGAACGGGGATATCATTTCGGAATATATTCCTCCCGTAATGGAGCTTCCGACTGTCAAGGAGGAGACACCCTCTATTCCCGAGCCACACCCCGTAGAGCCTATCGTGTGGGTAGAGCCGATTGAGGGAGAGGTGCAGAAGCGCTTTTCAAACGGTGAGCTTATGTACTCGGAAACGATGAACGATTACAGAACTCATAACGGAATTGACGTGTCGGCAACAGACGGCTCGGCTGTCACGAGCGTTGCCGACGGTTATATCAAGTACGTCGGAATGGATCCACTTTGGGGAAGAACGGTAAGCGTAGACCACGGTAACGGAATAGTAACGGTCTATAAGAATCTTGCAGAGACCTTGCCCGAGGGCATTGAAGCGGGTGCCTTCGTTGAGGAGGGCGGAGTGCTTGGCGCGGTAGCGTCGGGAGCGCTTGTTGAAATAGGCGAGAGCAGTCACCTTCATTTCGAGGTGATGGCTGACGGTGTATACGTTGACCCGATTGAAGTGTTGGCAATATACGAATGAATAAGGACTCTGTCCACGTCAAAATTAAGGCGTGGGCAGAGTATTTTCTGTGCATAAATTTTTTTGAAAAAATTTCAAAAAATATCTTGACAAATCATAAAGTCTATGCTATTATAT
>JAFYTG010000213.1 GCA_017558945.1 Clostridia bacterium | reverse complement strand
TCGGGAGTGTCTGTTGCCTCGGGAGTATCTGTTGACTCGGGAGTTTCTGTTGCCTCGGGAGTCTCTGTTGACTCGGGAGTGTCTGTTGACTCGGGAGTGTCTGTTGTCTCGGGAGTGTCAGCTTCGGAATCGTCTTCAGCGGGCTTATAATCCTCAGGAATCTCCCAATCGGCAGGAGGAATCTTAATTACCTGACCTATTAAAATCTTATTGGCATCCTTAATATCATTGTATGCCATAAGCTTTTCAATAGTTGTGTTATTATCCTCGGCTATGAATACAAGTCTGTCGCCCTCTTTGATTGTTATCGAGAACTCTTCGGTAGCTTCCTTTTCGTCGGACGTATTATCCGTATCGTCAGATGGCTCATCGTTTTCTTCCGGAGTCTCGGTGTTATCCGTTTCATCGGATGTATCGGGCTCTTCTTCATCGGGCTCTTCTTCATCGGGCTCAATTGTCAACGGAACGCTTATTACGTCACCGTCAAGAACGTAAAGCTCGTTGTCATTTAAGGTTTCCTCGGTGTTGAAGAAGAGGGTAGAGGTTGCATAGCCGTAATGGTATGATGTACCCCAATGAGATATCACGTAGGCTTTTGTATCGGCAGAAAGATTGAGTGTAAAGGTTATGCTGTCGGTAACCCGTCCGTCAGCATCCTTGTCAACGCCAATCTGCTGAGTGAAATACACGATGTCACAGTTTTCAATGTAAATGATGCAGAAGCCTGTATCAGCGTTAGTCTCGGTAGAAGCCTTATCAATTTTGAATACGTTGTCGCCTTTTTTCAGAAGAGCGGAAACCGAATGATCTCCGATTTGCTCAAGCAAGATGTTTTCACGAAGAATTTCGGTAATCTGTACATACTTGACCTCCTCGTCGTCGGTCTCGGCGGTAAGATCATCCGTTGTCTCGTCTTCTGTATTTTCGACTTTGTTCTCTCCCTCGTCAGCTTCTTCGGATGTACCGTCCGAAAGGGTAGAGGCATCGACCATAGTCTTTTGAGTCGTTAAGTTTGTGATTTGTATTTCAGTATCGAATGTGGCGCTTTTGATGATGTTTCCGGTAGAATTAATTGACGTGCTGAAGAATGCAAATGCAGCAAATGACATTGCAAACATACAAAAAATTATAAAGGCGACCGAAACGCTTATACGGGTATAAAATACCTTCTCGGTAAGCTTGCCATCATTGTTAACCTTGAAGTATTCATTATAAAGCTTTTTCATGGCTTCGGTCTCCTTTCTAAAATATTATCAGTTATGCTGTTGATTTGCGTACACTATAATGTTGAGATAAATTTCAGGCTGATGAGGGTGCTTATAGTTGGCAACGTTCGTTACTTCCTCAGGCATATGAACGGTAAGTGCGAGATAGGTTGTTTTTCCTGCACCAAGCTCAACGCTGTTTGATGAGTAATTACCCAAAGGCTCGTTTGCCGATTCTCTTGCAAGCTCACGCGTTGCAACCTTATTTTGCAGAGAGTCAAAGCTGTCATCGTTAACAAGACCGAACAGCAAATGTTCTTGAAGGTTAAATTCGTCACCGTATACATTGATTCCCTTAACTATTCTGTAAGCGGAAACCGCGGTATACCAGTCAAACGGAACGTCGCCGTTATTGACAACCTTCAAAAATATGGTTTGAGTATACCCGGGCTCGTATAACGCTTGATCATCGAAAACCTCCGTATCAGCTTCGATTTCTTCCCATTTTTCGTCTTCAGTATAATGAAATACCTGAAGGTCGAAGTTGGCAAAGTGGAAAACGTTCTTGAGGTCCTTTGACGTATCGTTAAACCAGGCAAGTGAAGCACCCGTGCCTAAAACGCCCCATAATACGCATAAGCAAATACTGAGGATAAACGCAAATCGCTTTATTCTTTTGCTCTTATCCATTTTAGCCATATTGCATTTTCCTCCTTAAATTAGTTGTTTTTTTGCTCTTCGTCCTCTCTTTTCTTTGAAAAAATCAATAAAATTATGAGAACGAGCATAAGTGCGAATGAAATTGACGCTATCGTAATCCAAACGGGAAGGTGAGTGGTATCACCCGTTGCAGGCGGCGTAGGCTCTTCAGGCTCGACGTAATCGTTTGTTATGATAAATCCTCTGTCTGAATTGCCCGAATATGACGTGGTATAACCGTCAACGGTATTTTGTATCACAGTATATTCGCTGTCAGCATCCATATTCTCAAATGTATGCTTCCAGCCGTTTTCCGCTGTAAGACTTGCACTTCCGACTATCTTGCCGTCGGAGATTATCTGTATAGTCACACTCTCGGGTCGCTTACCGTCCTTGTCGTCGTTATCGTTCCAAACGATTTCAACCGTGACGTCCTTAACCTCAGGAATACGTGTATTAGTGATAACGAAACCGTCCTTTGCGTTACCCGAATATTCGGTCGTGTATCCGTCAACGGCGTTCTGTACAACGGAAAACTCCTCATCTGAGGCTACCTTTTCAAAAACGTGCTTCCATGAACCGTCGGAGGTTATATCTGCACCGCTGATTGTCTTTCCGTCTGCGATAAGGTCAACCTTAACGCTATCAGGGCGCTTGCCATTTTCATTGTTGTTATCAACCCAAACGATTTGAACGTGAACGTCATTCTTTTCAGGTACAACGGGTGCCTTGTAGGTGTTTGTGATAACGAAGCCGTCTTTGGCGTTTCCGGAATAGGTGGTCGTGTATCCGTCAACCGCATTCTGCACAACGGAAAACTCCTCACCGCTTGACACCTTTTCAAAGGTATGCGTCCATTTGCCTACGGAATTGATTTCAGCCTCGTCAACCGTCTTGTCCTTG
>JAFYTG010000212.1 GCA_017558945.1 Clostridia bacterium | reverse complement strand
TGCTAAAAAGCCTGCATTTCATTTGACTTTTCAGCACCTTGCTCAACTTACGTATTTCAAGGCTTCCCCATCTTTTAGTTTTAGGCAGTATTACGCCGCTTATCTGCAGCAAATTTTGCTAAATAAATTTGTTCAAGACAAGGCAAAAATAAGTAGGCACGCCGACGGAATATTTTCATATTTCGAGGCGTGCCTATCTTGTTTTTAACGCAGTATTGGACTAATTTATGACGCAAAAATCAGTTGGTGTAGTTGTCGAAATATCCCTGTACCAAAACCACGGGCGTACCCTTATCTCCCGAACCGCTGGTGAGGTCACAGAGAGAGCCGATAAGGTCGGTGAGCTGACGGGGAGTTGTTCCCTGAGAAGCCATATTGCCGACGAGACTTTCGGTGCCCTTTTCACGAATGCTCTTGGATATCGCTTCACGGAGTGCTTCACCCGAGAGGTCCTTGAAATCGTTATCGGCGAGGTATTTGAGCTTGAGCTCGTTGGGAGTGCCGATAAGACCGTCGGTGTATGCGGGAGAAACTACGGGGTCTGCAAGCTCCCAAATTTTACCCTGAGGATCCTTGAAGGCACCGTCGCCGTATACCATAACCTCAATATGCTTTCCGGTTGCTTCGAAGAGCTTCTTCTGAATATCGAGAACGAGAGGACGGCATTCACGGGGGAAGAGCTTGATCTTATCCTCGGTGGACTTGTTAGAGCCGAGGAGACCGTACTTTTCGTTGTAGCCGCTTCCGTTTACGGGAGCGTTCATAATGTCGTCGAGACCGCAAACGATTTTAGCGCCTGCATCCTTGAGTATTCTCTTGGTACGGGCACGGGTGTGTATATCACAGTTGATAATGCAATCGGTGTAATTGAGAATAGCCTTGGGCTGATTTGCAAAAACTATCTCAACCTCGGCTCCCATTTCACGAATGAGGTCACCGTAGTATGCAACGTAGTCAACGCCGGTAAACTCGTGCTTGTTCTCGCCGAAAAGCTCTCTGTACTTTTCAAGAGAGAGCACGTCGGAATAAGGATTAACACCTGCGGCGTCAATCTTATCAAGGCTTACAAGCTCGTTTCCAACCTCGTCGGAGGGATAGCTGAGCATAAGAACGATCTTCTTAACGCCCTTTGCGATACCTCTGAGACATATTGCAAATCTGTTTCTTGAGAGGATGGGGAAGATAACGCCGACGGTATCACCGCCGAGCTTATTCTTAACGTCCTCTGCGATATCGTCAATAGAAGCATAGTTACCCTGAACACGCGCAACGATAGACTCGGTAAGAGAAACAACGTCTCTGTCACGAAGCTCAAAGCCCTCGCTCTCTGCCGCCTCAAGCACACTCTGTGTAACGAGTGTTGCGAGGTCGTCACCCTCACGGAATATGGGACAACGGATACCTCTGGATACTGTACCTACTTTTCTTTCTTTAGTTGCCATTTTCAACCCTTCTTTTTTTAGAATTCCATAACAGAGGTATTATAGCACAACTTTATGACAATATCAACAATTTTTTTATGAATTTTAAATTTTTTAATTTTCAAGCACCTTTATAACAGCAACAGACATATCGTCACGGGCGGAATAGCGTAAAAGCGACAGTTTTAAAATCTCTTGAGATATCTCGGATGAGGAGCCGTTTATAAGCTCCGGCTCATCGTCGGCATCCAAAATTCCGTCTGACAGAAGAATGATGGTATCACCGTCTCTGAGATGTACGGTAGTCTGTTCAGCCTTAAGGTCGTGAATAATTCCTGCGGGAGGCGTCTGCGAATTGATACGGTAGCATTTTCCGTCACGGAAAATAAAGGAGGTTGAAGCACCTGCCTTGATAAAGGAGGCGGTCTTTTCATACAAATCAATCTCCAAAAGGTCGAGAGTTGTAAAGCACTCGTCCTCACGGCAGAGGAGCATTCGGTTTACCAGCTCGACTGTGACACCCGTATCCTGAACGCAACGGAGAAGCTTTTCAAGAAAAACGGAGGCAAGACGGGAGGTGATTGCGGCATCGCTTCCGCTACCCATTCCGTCACAAATAAGAGAATAAAATCTGCCGTTACCATTTTCAAAGAAGCTGACTGTATCACCGCTGACGCTCTCACCTTTTTTACTGCAGGCGCTTTTGGCACATTCAAGGCTGATTGCACGACGGCGCTTAAGCCTCATTGTCGGAGTGCCCTCAAGGATAAATTCAGGCTCGGAAAGACGAAGATTTAAAACGTTTTCAAAAATTCCCACAAGCTCAACCGCAGAAAGAGGTACCTGCTCCATTCGAACACCTACCGCGTCAATCACGGTATTGGGTATTCCCCGCACCTCAACGTAGGAGTATTTAATTTCAAGCTTATCAAGAACCGAGGACACCCTCTTGGCAAGCTCTTCGCTCCTTTCAGGATACTCCGAAAACATATCCGCGGTGCTTTTCAAAAGCTTTGAAACCGTGCGATACTCTCCGACGGTGCGGTTAGCCCCCTCCAGACCCTCACGGGCGTAAGCGGAGCATACACGGTTGACTGCCTCGCATATTGCTTCGTTTTTAACGCAACGGCTACGGAAATACTCGGGAAGCCCATCTGATGAGACCTCACCCTTCTTCTCGACCGTTTCGGCAATCGAATCAAGCACGCCCTTGGTATCCCTCCATCTCTTGCCCCAGCACATAGCCGAAGCCG
>JAFYTG010000211.1 GCA_017558945.1 Clostridia bacterium | reverse complement strand
GTAAGTGTTCCGTCAAGATCCATTGCAATAACCTTAATACTCATATTTTCGCCTTTATTTTATAATATCTTTTTCGTGAAGCACTACGCCTGCCTCGACGAGCTTTTTCTGAAGGGAGGCAACGTCAAGGGCTGAAAAGTCATCGGTCATAGCCGCAGCAGTGCCTGCCGCCTGTCCCGTTACGGCACAGCAGGGGATAACGCGCATTACGTCCCAAAGCGTTTCATTCACCGAGGTGCAACGGCCTGCGACAATAAGATTTTTCACAGCCTTGTTGTAAAGCGTTCCGAAGGGCACCTCGTAGATAGGACCTCTTTCCTTCCAGTTTGAAACCATACCGACGGAATCCTCGAAATACTTGTGCATTTCAACGTCGGAAAGCTCGTATTCGCCAACGATTTTACGTGTCCTTCTGATCTGCGGAATGGTTGCAATCGTGGAAATTACAACGTTTTTGTCCTTTTCACGCCTGTTGAGCCAGTTGTTCAGGGTGATTTTATGGGAAAGACAAACCATTTCGGAAATTTCCTGTCCGTCAAGACCCGTAAAGCGGCGGTCGATATAATCTTTTGCCTGCTCTCGTTCGTTTGCGGGAATGGTAGTTGCGCCGAGCGTGGATAAATTGATACCATTTTCGTTTGCGAAGTAGTACCACGCCGCAAGAATGTTACCCTGCTTGAAGGTTTCGGTGGGAACGCTTGAGAATTTCGCAATATCACAGTCGCCCGTTGCATCAACCACCGATCCGACGTAATAGGTTGATTTGCCCGATTTATTGTAAACGTGGAGAGAAGTAATTTTACCGTCCGCCGTGTCAACATCAACAACGTAGCTTCCGTAAAGTATTTCAACTCCGTTTTCAAGAAGTAGCTGTTCTGCTAAAATTGCGAATATCTGTGCATTGTACTGAACGAAATAACGCTGATCATTTTCGGTTTTCGTACCGATTCCGTCAAGCCAGTTTTCTGGGTAACTGTCCTCTGCTCCGTAGGTGATGGAAAGCTTTAAAAGCTCCTCGGCAATACCGAAGGAAACCTGATGACCGTATCCGTCGCAAAGAGGCAGATAAATTGTAACAAGACCGGCGGTGCCAAGTCCGCCAAGCATATATTCCTTTTCAAAAAGTATAACTTTTTTTCCTTCGCGTGCAGCCGCAAGTGCTGCGGAAATTCCCGCAAAGCCTCCGCCACATACCGCAACGTCATATTTATTCATAACATTTAACCTCTTTTATAGTAATAGTCGTGAGCCTCGCCAAGTCTGTCAACCGCCGCCTCAAGTCGGGGGCGCATTATTTCGCTTGTCATTTCCCAGGGTGCCATCATAAAGCCCTTTAGTCTTTCGGGGGCGATAAATTTTGTACAGCGGTCAACCGTGAGAAGCATATTTTCTTCGGTGTATTCTCTTGTCTTGTCACAGTTACCGCCCGTCGGTACCTGCTCAAAGCCGTGCTCCTCGAGAGCAACGTATCCACGTCTTGCCTCCTCGAAATAATCCTCCTCCCAGTCACCGTAGTACCAGTTACTGAGAAGCGCATCGTGGCTCATATTTTCAACGAAATCCTTTTCGTTTTCGGGTACGTGCCAGATGTAGTCGGCCCAAAGCCAGGGGCGTGAGCCGTTCTTTTCAACAGCCTTTATGAGGAAGTTTATATCGTGCCAGTAAAGGTCGTGCTGACGGATAATACAAAGGGGGTTCTTTTTCTGTATTGCAAAGCATTCCTCGTCCATACCAAGATGGAAAAGCGAGGGATTGCCGAAAAGCTCACACACCTCGTCAATGACGTCGGTGCAGAACTGATAGTATTGAGGGGTCGATATCATTCGCGAATAGATGCCCATCCATTTATCGTGTCCCGTTGAGAAATTAAGCTTGGGAATTACCTCAAAGCCGAGAGCGCGAAGTCTTGAAATTTCAGCCGCAAGCTGTTTTTTTGACCACGAGCCTGGTGCCTTTATCTCGGGGTGGGACTCATATTCAACACCCTCGCCGATATCCATAACTATCATATTACAGCGCCCTTGATCGTGAAGCCTTTGCGAAATAGAGTGCCATACCTTATCGTCAAAGGTCCACTCGTCGGTGATGATACATTTACCGCCGTCACCGGGACCGAAATCTCCCCACATAAGCCTGCCGAGGTGCATAAGATAAGCCCAAATCATAACAATTCTCCTTTGGTTTTGTAATCAGCCACATTATATATCAGAGATCCTTGAAAATAAATAGATAATTTTAAAAGCCTGTGAATTTCAAGCCGATTTTTACATTATTTAACGGTGATTTTTCCAACCTCGTAAAATCCACCGTTTCGCTTTGCGTCGGTTGCAAAATAAACGACGTCGGCATGAGGGCTGACGATACCGATTTCAAGCGTATACTCACCCGCTTCAATATCGATCGGAAGTCTTGCCGTAAGACCTTCCGTATGCTTACCGGGTAACCATGCTCTTATATCGCAATCCTGCACAAATTCGTAGCATTTGCCGTTTCCGACGATTCTTAAAATCAAAGGCAATGGCTTATAGCAGGGTGCACATCCCACGTTATCAAGCTCAAGAGTCAGCTTGATTTCGTCATCTGCCCTTGCAGTCTCGGGGAACGTCACGCTGTCAATTGCGTAATGATATCCCATTCGGCTTATCCAATATTCACACTTTTCCTTCCATTCGTACGGAATGGGAATGGACTTGGGGTTAAATGAGCTTAAATGCCATTCAAGCGTTTTTTCAACAATGGAATCAAAGTCCCATCCCTTTCTCTGCCATTCGCACATCCACCAATAAGACTCAAAGGAAACGGGAGCAACCTTCCATTGCTCACCCATCTGCTCTATACGGGGAGGATAATATTTCGTGGTATGCGTCGGCTCACCGAGACCGTCTCCGCGCCATCCGAGATTGGTATACTTCTTTGCATACTCAACAAGATTCGGACGTGAAAGCTGAGTCAGAAGCTGTGTTGTGGGGAACGCCTCGGCATATGTATCAACAACGGTCTCAAGCAGATTCTCGGGGAAAAGCTCAAGCTGATGTCCCTCGCCCCATGCTCCCGGAAGTGAAATATCAACCGCATCAAGCCAAGGGTCAGAGTCAAAACGCTTTCCGAATGCGGTAATTGCTTTAAGGAAGAGCTCCATAAACAGCGGATCTGTGGGAGAATCCTTGAGTCTCGACATCGGAGGACGCTCGGGGCACGGAATAAGCTTCTTAAGCCATTCGGGTACGTCATCCTCGGCACGTGTGCTGTGCGCCATCAAACGAAAGATAAGGGTCTGCTTATGCGCTTTCGCCTCGTCAATAATGCTCTGTATAAAATCATAATTATAAACGTTCTGCTCGGGCTCAAATTCCTTCCACAAAACACGGATGTAAGCCACGGTGTTGTCGGGATACCATCCCTCCTCCCTGCCGTTTTCCTCGGCATCGGCAGAAACGGGATAACACTCCACACGCTCGGTCTCCGTAAGCTTGTTTTCGGGCTTTACAACTATATCTGAATATAACTTCTCACCACGGAAATGCTGAAATGACATAAAGCCGATATAAGGATTCTGTCCCTCTTCAACACGGTATTCAAAACGTCTTGTTTTCATAATCTCAATCTCCAACATTCAATGTGTTTTTTTAGATTCTACCACGAACGAAAAAATAAATCAATACAGTTGAATATATTTGCAAATTCAAAACTCCATTGAATTGCCAAATGAAGAAAAAACCGAACCGCCGTAATATCTTGGCG
>JAFYTG010000210.1 GCA_017558945.1 Clostridia bacterium | reverse complement strand
AGGATTTACAAAAAATCATGGGCATCGTCGGAAGTCTGGGGCTTGGAAAAAAAGAGGATATTGAAGCCGAGGTAATTGAAAAGGAAAGCCGCAATGCAACCGAAAATACCGAAGCACAGGGAAATATATCAGAGCTTGAAAAGCTGTTTTCTCAAGGGAAACAGCAGCGTTTGGGGTTGCTCTCCGCATTGAAGCCCTACCTCAAGGACTCAAAAAGAGATAAGCTTGAAACGGTACTGCGTTTATTAAATGCTGCCGAAATACTCTTTTCGGCTAAAAACTTTTTATAAGGTGGGATAAAGGTGTATTCAAGAAAACTTGGTATGTCGGACGAGCAAGGCTCAAGAAGTCTCGAAAGCTTCAACGAGCGTCTGCGTGAGCAATACGCTCAAAAAAGAAAGCCGACAATCCCGACAGTGCACACTCCCGAAAAGCCAAACGAGGAAGCCATTGCTGAAAAAGGCTCCGAAGAATCGTTTAATTCACTTATCGAGCAAGCAAAATCGGGATTGTCGAATCTTAAAATAGGACTTGATTTTGAAAGTATTCTGATACTCGGACTCATACTGCTGATACTGTCGGATGCGGACGTCCCTGACCTTGTTTTGATCGGAGTGCTCTTATCTCTTATATTTTGAATATATCCGAGGCAGCGGTATAGTTGGTACGAAACTCTCTGGTCGTCTGCACGAAAACTCTTTCGGAGGCTATTTCCGAGGAGGCGAATAATACGATTCCCGAATCAAGCGAAACGTAAAATTCGTCGGTCTTGTCAAGGCTTTCGGTATAGACGCGCACGTACAGATACTTATCCGTATCCGTATCAATCAGCCCTGCCTCCTGTATTTCTGATTGCTTGGATTCAAGATAAAACTCAATATCCGCTATATTTATAACTGAGGAAAACGTAAACTCGGTATCAGCTCCGACCGTATTCGTTTCACCGCTTTTGTTGTTACGGATACGCACACAGTCCTCATCAAAAACGGTAGTAGTATCGCTGTATCTTGAGGTAGAATCGACACGAAGCTTTTTATCGCTTGCCCATACGGAATGAGAATATTTATTGCTTTCTCCTCCGTAAAAATTCTCAACCTCAAGCTCCCAATAATAATTGTCGCGAATCTTAACGGCGTTGATAAAATCACTCACGTTGTCAACGTTTACCGTAAGCGTTCTTATCTCGGTCTCCGCCTCACTTATACTCTCGAGATAATCGTAAAATCGTTCCTCGTTGTAATATGAGGAATCGACCTTGTCCTCAGAGTTGAAAAGAGCGGACAGAAACGAGGGTGTCGGAAGAACCTTATAAAAAAACAGTACCCACAGAATAACAAGGATAAGCGCAAGAATAAGAATACCCGAAAAAATATATTCAAAGATTTTTTTGAGATTACTTTTCTTCTCCCTCATTTTTTACCTGCTTATCATCATTTTTTGCATCGTCAAGCTCAACAGTCTTCAAGCGAAGTCCCATCTGCTCACGAATCTGCTTACCTCCGACAAGGTTTCTGTAATTGAGATAACCGATAACGAAGGTAATAACAATTATGAGAATTGCCGCAATAAATCTTTCAGCGGTAAAGAGCACCGCCGAAATGCCAAAAATAGCACTAATTGAATAAAGTATCGTAACCGCCTGCTTCTGATTGAAGCCGAGGTCAATAAGCTTATGGTGGAAATGACCTCTGTCTGCGTGAAAGGGGGATACACCGTGAAGTACACGGCGAAGCATTGCCGTTGCAGTATCAAGAAGAGGCAAGCCGAAAATAAGGAACGGGGTTACGAAGGAAACGAATGCGTTTACCTTAAACACACCGAGTATGGAAATAACAGACAACGTGTAGCCTAAAAACAATGCTCCCGTATCTCCCATAAAAATGGACGCAGGATGTCGGTTATAGGGCAAAAAGCCAAGACACGCTCCAACGAGAATGGCAACGATTGTCGCAATGGAAAGGTCTACCTCAAGAATCGCAAATACCATTATAGATACCGCGGAAATAGTTGATATTCCGCAGGCAAGTCCATCAAGACCGTCAACGAGGTTGATAGCATTCGTGAGAGCCACTATCCATATAACCGTAATCGGAATTGCAAAAATTCCGAAGTGATAATACCTTCCAAAAAGGTTAATGTGGTCAATCGTGATACCGCAAAGCACGGGGACGAAGGATGCGACTATCTGACCTATAAGCTTAACCACCGGAGAAAGTCTGTAAATATCGTCAAGCGCACCTATAAGTGCAATAAGCACGCCACCGCAAAGCATACCGATTATCTTAACATCAATATTGCAAAACAGAATCACGGTTACCGTAAAAGCCAAAAAGATTGCAAGTCCACCAAGTCTCGGGGTGGGCTTTTTGTGCATACGGCGGTCATCCTTGGGGATATCTATCGCCTTTAGACGAAATGCAAGCACTCTCACGAGAGGGGTCAGAAGAAACGCCATTAATCCCGACAGTAAAATTGCAAGGAGGGCGTATATCAAATCGTGAACGGAAACAGCCATTTTATATCCTTTCCTTTAACTACCCGTATTTTATACGCTTTTATCTTACGTAGGGTAAAAAGCCTACCTTCTTGTAAACCTTAGAAAGCGTGCGATAAGCAGTGCGAGCCGCTTTCTCGGCACCATTCTTCATAACGCTGTCAAGGTAATCCTTGTCGGCAATAAGCTGATTGAAGCGTTCCTGAATGGGTGCAAGAGTATCTGCACAAGCCTCACCTACCGCAAGCTTAAAGTCGCCGTAGCCAACGCCGTCAAATTCTTTTTCAATCTCCTCAAAGCTCTTACCCGTAAATACCGAGTAAATGGACATAAGGTTAGCAATACCGGGACGGGCAGGGTCATACTTTACACAAGCCTCGGAGTCGGTTACCGCTCTCTTGAACTTACGGATGATATCGTCACGGCTATCAAGAATATTTACGTTCGCATTGGGATTCGGGTCAGACTTTGACATCTTCTTTTCGGGGTCCTGAAGAGACATTATCTTAGCACCCGCCTTGGTAACGTAGCCCTCGGGCACGACGAAGGTGGGCGAATAAACCTGATTGAAGCGCTGCGCGATATTTCTTGCAAGCTCGATATGCTGAGTCTGGTCAACACCTACGGGTACAAGGTCTGCATTGTAAAGAAGAATATCCGCCGCCATAAGCACGGGATAGGTGAAAAGACCTGCGTTGATATTGTTCTCGTACTTTCTCGATTTCTCCTTAAACTGAGTCATTCTGGAAAGCTCTCCGAACATAGTGTAGCATCCAAGCACCCACGAAAGCTCAGCGTGAGCGGGCACGTGACTCTGCACGAAAAGGGTTACCTTCTCGGGATCGATTCCGCAAGCCATATAAATAGCAAGTGTCTCAAGAGTTCTGCGGCGAAGCTCAGCAGGCTCCTGACGAACAGTAATGGCGTGCATATCAACAACGCAATAATAACAATCGTAATCATTTTGTAAATCAACCCAATTCTTCAAAGCACCGATATAGTTACCGATTGAAAGCTTACCGCTGGGCTGAGCACCTGAAAAAATGACCTTCTTTTTATCTTCCATAGTATTCCTCGTAATTCTAATAATATAATTGACACAATTAGTTCATTGTACATTAGATTATTATATCACAAAAAATAAATATATCAAGGATATTTTTGAAAATATTTTCATTCTTTCCTTATTTTGACACATTTTTCACCATCACGGGTCAAAAGCCTTGCAGCTCCGCTCCGTATCGGATATACGGAAGCGTTTTTGCACTCACACCTCTCCCCTGCCCGTGACACAGCTTTTTTAACCTCACGCTTCTTGACAGACGCATATTTTAACACCTGAGAATCTCTTTCAAAGAAGCCCGTATTCAAAAAGTAATTCATTGCATATGTTTTTTCTCCCGTTCTGCACAGAAATGAAATAACACTGCCGTCAACGTATGCAACTCTTATATTTGCACTTTCAATACCGCTTTTTTCAATAAACCAAAAAAGCTTGTCGTACGCCTTGAAATACATATCATCCTCAACGAATTGAAGCGTAATGTCACCACTTTTCAATATTACGACGCTTTTTGAAAAACGTTTTATCCGTGACACCGCTGTATAATTTTCAAGCATTTGATCACCTCTTATTAAAGAGTATTAGTAAAATTCCCCGAAAATGCATTTTAGGTCTTTACATTTCAGCAAAACTTTGATATAATTATTCCATTAATTGAAAAAAGTATAGCAAAGGAGATATTTTATGAAAAAAATCAAATGGGGCTGTATCGGTTGCGGCGGTATAGCTGACAGAAGAACACTTCCCGGAATGATGCTTTCCGAAATCGCGGAGCTTGTTGCGGTATTCGATACCAATCCCGAGGCAACCGCACGCTGTAAGGAAAAGTACGGTGCAAAGTACGGCTGTGCTACTCCCGAGGAGCTTCTCGCTATTGACGAAATCGAATGCGTATACATTGCTTCTCCCGTTTTCTGTCATCTTGAGCAGGTTAAGATGGCTGCCGATGCAGGCAAGGCTATCCTTCTTGAAAAGCCTATGGGTCTTACCACAGAGGATGCAATTGCAATGAAGGAATACTGCGAAAAGAAGGGCGTTCTTCTCGGTGTAGGCTTCCTTATGAGATTTGCTTCCTTCCACCAGAAGATGCGTGAGTACGTTCAGGCAGGCAAGCTCGGTCAGATCGTTTCCATGAGAGGACGTCTTGACTGTTGGTATCCCAAGATTGAAGGCGTTTGGAGACAGCAGCTTGCAACGTCAGGCGGTGGCTCTATGATGGATATGGCTATCCATTGCGTAGACCTTCTCCAGTACATCACAGGTCTCAAGGGTGTTGAGGTTACGGGCTTTATCGGTAATCAGGTACACGAATACGAGTCCGAGGACGGCGGAAGCTTTACCGTACTTATGGACAACGGCGCATTTATGAGCGTTGATGCAAACTTCAATGCTCCCTATTCTCGCTGTGAGGTTGAAATCATCGGTACAGACGGAGGTCTCTTTGCAGAGGGAACCGTTGGTCAGGTTGAGGGCGGAAATCTTCGCTTCATCACTGCTGACAAGGAAACCTGCGAAGCAACCGTCGAGAACATCGAGGTAGAGCTTGGCAATATGTATACCAAGGAGATTGATGCATTCTCCGTTGCATACGCCGAGGGCTCAAAGGTTGCTCCCGTTACCGCTGACGACGCTATTCTCAACCAGAAGATAATCGAGGTTGGATACAAGGCAGCTAAGGAACGCCGTGCATTAAAGGTTAACTAAAAAATACTTCAAGGACATCCTCGGATGTCCTTGATTTTTTTGAATATATGTGATAAGATGGCAAAAAACAATAGGAGTACAATATGAGACTGAAATTTATAAACGCTGAAAATTTGCTTGATGGTATTTCAGTTGTTGCAGACGACCTCGGATTTGAAATCAGCGAGACCGCAGAGGTGACCGTTACCGTTGAAACGTCAGATGAGGAAATATCCTCACTCAAGCTTGACGATAAGCGTGCCACCATAACCTACGGTAAGGGAAAGGCAAGATTTTTCAGAGCGTTGGCAATACTCGTCAAGGCAATAAAGGATGGAGACAAATCAAAATGCGTTGTCGAGCATCCCGTGTTTATTACAAACGGCGCTATGATAGATATGTCGAGAAACGCCGTTATGAAGGTTAATTGGGTTGAGGCAATGATGCGAAAAATGGCGCTCATGGGACTTAACACCTTTATGCTTTACACCGAGGATACCTACGAAATTGAAGGAAGACCGTATTTCGGATATATGCGAGGCAGATACACCAAGGACGAGCTTAAGCACCTTGACGCATATGCCATAAAGCTTGGTATTGAGCTTATTCCGTGTATTCAGACACTCGGACATCTTGCAACTCACCTTATATGGGCTGCATCAAATCCCTACAAGGACTCGGCGAACTGTCTTTTGATTGGAGCTGAGGAAACCTACAAGCTAATCGAAGATATGTTCAAGACCTGTAAGGAGCGCTTTACGACTAACAAGATACACATCGGCATGGACGAGGCAAGAGACTACGGCACGGGAAGATATCTTACGCTTTACGGCTGCCGTGACCACGTTGAGCTTTTTCACGAGCATTTGAAGCGTGTTGTTGATATGGCTCACTCGTACGGATTTGAGCCTATGATGTGGAGTGACATGTTCTTCCGTCAAGCTGCAAACGGCAAAATCAAGAACTACAGCGATTACGACAAACGTGTTGAGTT
>JAFYTG010000027.1 GCA_017558945.1 Clostridia bacterium | reverse complement strand
TAACGGTGTGAATATGCCGAAATCCTACGGTGAGGCAAAAACCTTCTTTAATCAGGAGGCGCACATTTATTATTTTCTGGCAAAGCTTTATGAAATTACGGGAGATAAGGAAATGGCGGAAAGGTCATACAAGGAAGCGTCGGTCTATAAAGCGGCGGTTTCCGAAATATCCCTTTTCCGTGCGCTTGCTCTCAAAAAGCTCGGTGAAGAAAACGAAGCCGCACAAGTGCTTGAGGAAATGCTTGCCTCGGCAAATAACCTCATTACGAATTGCGACCTTCGTACCTATTACGGTGTTGGCTCTCCGTCTCCGATGCCCTTTGAGTACGACATTGTTAAAAACAATCTGACAGACGGCTATATTCTTATGGCTTATGCACTTATCGGACAAGGAAAGCTTGACGAAGCAAGAAAAACAATTGAGAAAGCGCGAGAAATAAAGCCTTACGACTTTAGAATTTTCGCATTTGACAGATTATGACAGCAGAGTATTCAATATACAGCCCCGACAAATTGTGGCACGCTGATATTTCAGCGTGCCACGGGGCAAACGTATCAAGGCTTCAATATAACAGGCGTGACGTTCTTGTACCTCTTGAATCCGAGGAACAGTTAAAAATCAACCCCTACGTACAAGGCTCTCCCTTGCTTTTCCCCGCAAACAGAACACATCGGGGACGGTTTTCCTTTGAAGGAGTTGAATACTTCCTCCCCTTGAACGAGCCTCATAATAACGCTCATTTGCACGGCTTATTACATCTGCAAAAATTCAAAGCGGAGAAGTTAACGCAGGACACTATTGTCTTGAGTTATGAAGGCTCCGAGGAGATATATCCCTTCAAATTCAAAATAACGGTCATATATTCTCTGGCAGAAAATTCATTTGTTCAAAGCTACGTCATAGAAAATACCGATGAAAAAAATATGCCGTTGACCTTTTCGTTGCACACATCGTTTGTTGAGCCCGAGCTGTTTTCAGTTCCGATTGATGAGTGTCAGGAGAAGGACTCGCATCACATTCCTACGGGCAGATACGTTCCACTAAACGAGCAGGAAGCGTTATATCCTATCGGCAGTAAATCACGCGGTCTTGAAATTTCCGGCTACTACAAGGCTTGCGGAGGTGTGGCAAGAATAGGTGATTTCACATATACCGTTTCGGATAATTTCGACCACTGGATTCTCTTCAACGGAAAGGGTGAGAAAAACCTTTTATGCGTTGAGCCTCAATGCGGTGCGGTAAACGGTCTTAATATGGAAAACGGCCACAGAATCCTCGCACCTCAGGAAAAAATATCATTTTCCTGCAAAATTGAGAAGTAACCCACCGAGCGAGACTATAAAAACGCACAAGACTTATATGGTACAACATAAAAAGCAGTTGACTCATCGAGGCTAAGCAAACGCCTGCGACGTCAAGTGCTTTTTTGTTTTCAAGCATCCAAAACAGTCCTGCAAAATAACTCAATGATGCAACTCCCACAGTTGACAAAGGACATAATATGTGTTATTTTATGTACGATGAGATGGTATGCTACCAACGAAAGCTTCAATATTACCGACTCGATGCTTTCCGGAATACTTGAGGAGTTTTTATACTCAAACCAATATACCTCGTTCCGTCAAAGCCGTGGAATAAACAATCAATTACTGTACTCGCTCGGCGTCTTTCCCGTAACGCTGTAAAATGCCTTATAAAAATTAGAAGAGGAATTAAATCCGCACGCCTCGGCAATCTCAAGCTTGGTCATACGGGTGGTCCTGAGCATTTCAATTGCCCTCTCTACCCTCTTTATCGTTATATACTCCGACAGATTGATACCGTTGTATTTTTTGAAAAGGGTTGAAAAATACGGCTGTGACATATACGCCATATCCGCAAGTATCTTAAGTGTTATGGGCTTATCAAGGCTTGCGTTTATATAATCAAGCGCTTTTTTCATGGTGGCAACGTGTGACGGCTCAAGGCTGACCGACAGCTCGGTTTCAACGCATTGACAATTGCGGATTATATAAAGGAGCGTTGACAGAAGAGTACACTTTACGCCTATTTCATAGCAGAGAGGCTTTTCACGAAGCTCCTTTTCGCAGGATAAAAGCATTCCTTCAAGTGCTTCGTCTTCAAGCTTGTTACACCCTGTACGGCGGGAGGAAAAGAGTCTGAAAAGCTCAACGCTCTCCCAAAGTATGCGAGGCTCAAAATGTATATTCAAAAGCTCAATGCCCTCGCTTATCTCGGTTATACAATGCACCTCATCCGAGCCGAAAAGAAATGCATCTCCTTTTTTGAACGGATAGCGTGTTTCTCCGACGGTATAAATTCCGCTTCCGCGAAGAAACACGGAAAGCTCACACTCGGTGTGATGATGCTCTCGGTATTCTCTCTTCTCGGGAGAAACCACGGAGCGAAAGCATTTTATAATCGGAATACTGTTATCAGAAGGTTTGTATTCACAGCTTATCATAAAGCCTCCATATTAAAATAGTGGATAAACACAGTAAAATATCGGTGGAGAAAAATTCTCCCTTATGCTATATTTAGAGTATCATACAATTACTCTAAAGTCAAGAGGAGAAGAATATGGATAAACCAATAATCGAACACATCAGTGAAAACGTAAACATTTGCTCAAATCCGTCCGAGTTAAAAATAACGGATATAAGAGTCGCAAACCTCAACGGTGCTCCCAAGCACTGTCCCTTAATTAAAATATACACGAATCAAGGACTTGTCGGCTACGGTGAGCTTCGTGATGCTTCAAGCGCCACCTACGCACTTATGCTCAAGTCAAGGCTTATCGGCGAAAACCCCTGCAACGTTGACAAGCTTTTCCGCAGAATAAAGCAATTCGGAGGTCCGTCCCGTCAGGGCGGAGGCGTCTCGGGTATTGAGATAGCGCTTTGGGACCTTGCGGGCAAGGCTTGGGGAGTACCTCTCTGGCAGCTGCTGGGAGGTAAATTCCGCGACAAAGTGAGAGTCTACTGCGACACCGACGTTGAGGGTAAGCATACGGGACACGATATGGGTCTTGCTCTCAAAAAGAGAATGGAGCAGGGCTTTACCTTCTTAAAAATGGACCTCGGAATTGAGATGCTTCTCGACGAGGAGGGCACTCTCAACGCTCCTGCAGGCTTTCTTGAGGACATCAAAAAATACTCTATGAAGGCTATAAACCATCAGTCAGGGTCTATCGACCGCTCGCTGATGCTTGGAAAGAACTACGAAATATTTACCATTCCTCACTACGCTACGGGCATACACGTTACGGAAAAGGGACTTGATATGCTCGAAGACTATGTGAGAGAGGTGCGTGAGGTCATCGGATACGAGATTCCTCTTGCCATCGACCATCTCGGCCACATTGCAATTGAGGACTGCATAAAATTTTTACGCCGTCTTGAAAAATACAATATTGCGTGGGTTGAGGATATAACTCCGTGGCATCTTACCCATCACTATGAAAGGGTAGCTCATTCGTGTGCAGTACCCATTTGTACGGGTGAGGATATATATCTTGCCGAAAGCTTTGAGCCTTTGCTTCAGTGCGGAGGAGTTTCGGTGGTACAGCCCGACCTTCTGACGATAGGCGGTGCTCTTGAGACCAAAAAGCTTGGTGATATGTGCGAGAAGTACGGTGTCGCAATGGCAATACATATGGCTGAAAGCCCGATTGCCTGCATGGCGGCAATTCATACGGCGGCGGCGCTTCAGAACGTTTTGGCAGTTGAGTATCATTCAATAGATATTCCGTGGTGGAACGATCTTGCCCTCGGCATTGACAATCCTCTTTTCCGTGACGGCTTCGTAAGAGTACCCGACAAGCCGGGTCTTGGCATCGAGGCTCTCAACGAGGAGCTTATAGCAGAGCATATCCACAAGGATTACCCCGGTATGTGGGAGCCTACCGACGAATGGAACAACGAGTGGGCAAACGACAGAGAATGGAGTTAAACAATATGAAAATACGCTGGATAGGTCAGGGCGGTTATCTTATAAGCGACGGTAAGACCGAGCTTTGCATTGACCCGTATCTCTCGGATGCGGTGGAAAAAGCATCGGGCAAAAAGAGACTTGTAGCTCCTCCGTTTTCTCCCGACGAATTACGCTCGGATGCGGTAATCTGCACTCACGACCACATTGACCACGTTGACCCTGATGCAATTTCGCAGATGACGGGGCTTCGCTTTTTCGCTCCTTCCGACTGTGAGGGCAGAATAAGGAACTGCGGAGTAACCGATTATACGCCATTTGACGAGGGAGACAGAATACGCATCGGTGATTTTGAGATAGAGGCGGTATACGCCGACCATACGACGAAAAGTGCGATAGGCGTGCTTGTAAGACACTCGGGAGTCACCGTTTACGTAACGGGAGACACCTTTTACAACGAGAGGCTCATCCGTGACGGCGTTGATATATTCATCGTCTGCATAAACGGAAAGCTCGGAAATATGAGCGTTGACGAGGCAATACGGCTGACCCGTGAAATAAAGCCCAAAATCGCCATTCCGAGTCATTACGGAATGTTTGCCGAAAACACCGAGGACCCGAAAAAATTTACCTCGGCGCTTGACAACGGCGTTGAGCTTGAATACAACAAGGAGTACGATACGGAGGTGTTGTTATGTTCGATTTAAGCGAAAAAACGGCACTCGTTACGGGTGCAACTCAGGGCATCGGCTTTGAGATTGCAAGACTCCTTGCCGAGAATGGAGCAAGGGTATTCGTTGCAGGCTCGTCAAGTATGGAAAAGTGCGTTAAGGCTTCTCAAAAAATAAAGAATTCAACTCCCGTTGTTGCAAATCTTTTAGAGCCCGACTGTGACGAGGTGCTTTTTGAACAAACGGGAGAGGTTGATATTTTGGTGCTTAACGCATCAATTCAGTACAAGAGAGAGTGGAACTCCTTTACTGACGAGGAATACGATATACAGATGACCTGCAACCTCAAAAGCTCCTATCTTTTAATCAAAAAATACGCAGAGAAAATGAAGAAACGAGGATGGGGAAGAATCGTTACGGTCGGTAGTGTAAATCAGTACAATCAGCATCCCGAGCTATCCCTTTACGGTGTGACCAAGGCGGCACAGCTCAAGCTTGTACAGAATCTTGCACCTCTGCTTGCGCCCTACGGAATAACTATAAATAACGTAGCACCCGGAGTGGTTGCAACTCCGAGAAACGACGAGGTTCTTTCCGACCCCGATTTCAAAAAGAGAATTGAAGAAAAAATCCCCTGCGGATTTATTGCAGAGCCCGAGGATATATCCCCCGCAGTGCTTCTCTTATGCTCGGATGAGGGTAGATATATAACGGGCAGTGATTTAGTAATAGACGGAGGTATGCACCTGAAATGAAATTCAACGACAAAGATGATATAATTGCACTCACTCCCTTATGGAAGGGAGAAAGACTTCCCGACGGACGTCCCAAGGTTGACGAAAAGTACCTCAAGGCACTAAAAAATCTCACTCTTGAGGAGGTGTGGAAGCCAATATTCGTAAAGGGCTATGAAAGTCAGTTTGAGGGCAGACTCCAGACCCTGCACATAGACGGTCCGAAGCTTATCGGACGGGCTGTAACAGCCACCTACTGTCCCTACCGTCCCGACCTTGACGCAGTAGTAAAGGAGACGGGCAAGCGTGAGGGCAGAAGCGGTACCTACAATCAATGGGTCATCGACTCGCTCGGTGAGTATGACGTACCCGTTATAGATATGTACGACAAGATTTACAAGGGCACGTTTCTCGGTGGAAACCTCACAACCGCACTCAAAAACAAGACCAAAAACGAAAACGGCGGTGCGGTAATCTGGGGAGGAATAAGAGACACAGAGCAGATGAAGAAGGTGGAAAACACTCAGGTTTACTACCGAGGTATCGACCCGACTCCTATCCGCGACTTTATAATGACGGGCTTTAACACCGTGACGAGAATCGGCAACGCCGTATGTCTTCCCGGTGACGTGGTATTCGGCGCGGGAGGCGGTGTACTCTTCATTCCGAGCCATCTCGTCGAGGAGGTCGTCGGAGGCGCGGCAAAGACTCAGGTCAAGGATATGTTCGGCTTTGATATGATAGCACAGAACAAATTCACCACCGCACAAATAGACCGAAACACCTGGACGGTTGAAATGCTCGATTTACTTATGGACTTTATCAAGAACGACGATAGAGCCGAGGCTTACCGCGACCTTGACTGGTCGCAGGAGTACGACTTTGCGGTAAACGGTGACCCGAACGACACTCAATCAGCACTTTAAGGAGAACAATATGGATTTTTCAATGCTTATAAAAAACAGAAGAACCGTCAGAAAATTCAAGGCGGAGGCGGTTGACACGGCAATCCTTGAGGAGCTTGTGGATATTGCAAGAGTCTCACCGAGTGCCGCAAACCTTCAATCCTTGAAATACGCGATAATAACCGATGAAAAGACACGTCTTGAGCTTTATCCGTTCATCAAGTACGCAGGCTACACGCCCGAATGGGAAATGCCCTTCGAAATAACGCCGACCTCGTTTATAGCCGTATTCAACGACACCTCGATACGTCCGTCGGGCAAGAGCGAGGTTGATGTGGGAATAGCACTTATGGCGTTGACGCTCGGTGCGGAGGACAAGGGGCTTGCAAGCTGTATAATCGGCTCGGTAAACAGAGAGAAAGCTAAAGAAATACTTGAAATCGGCGATGGACTTGACCTTCTGTATCTTATAGGCATAGGTCATCCCGACCAGTCAAACAAGCTCGTCGAAAGCGAGGAAAGAGTAAAATATTCTCTCAACGGTAAGGGTGGCTTCAACGTACCGAAAAGAACGCTTGACGAAATAATTATAAAGAGGTAAACCAATATGAACAGGCAAGAAAAATTAACGTTTTTAAAGAACAACCCTGTATTCTGGTCAAGGCTCGGATTCAGCTATGACCCGCCCTTGAAAAACGATGAGGGCAAGCCGATAGTATTCACCCCCGACCTTACAAGAGACAGTAAATACCACCGTGACTTTACCCAAGCGGGAATAAAGATACACACAAACATTCTCCACCTCGGATGGATGGGCGTTGACGAATACGACTACTCAGTAACGGATGCCGTGCTTGAAGAAATGTTCAAAAACGATGACATCTATTACATTCCGAGAATAAAGCTTAACGTTCCTGTCGATTGGTGCCGTGAAAATCCCGAGGAGCTTCTTGTATATTGGGAGGGTCCCCGTGACGTCGAGGGAATTCTTAACGTAGTCAACTCCCCCTTGCACGACTGGTTTGGCTACAATGCTCCCAAGGGCTACTACAAGGCAGGAGATTTCGTTGACACAAGACCCAACGTCTGCGGACTTGTATCACGTCAGAGCTTCTCGTCACAAAAGTGGCTCAACGATGCAGGTGAAGCATTAAGAAGACTTATCGACCGAATCGAAAACAGCAAGTATGCCGATAAAATAATCGGATATCACATAGCCTTCGGAGTATCGGGCGAGGCAATTCTCTGGGGTCGTGCGGAAAACCATTACGGCGACTACGGAATCACAAACACAAAACGCTTTTACGAATGGGCAGAAAAGAAATACGGCTCACACGAAGCGCTTCTTGAAGCCTGGGGCGGTGACCTTACGCTCCCCTCTCCCGACGAGCGTTATTCAAGATTTGACGTTGCCGAGGAGTTCCTCAGAGGTGACAGAATCGGTACGGTAAGTCGAGATATGGACGAATTCACAAGCTCCGCGTGTGTTGATGCAATCGAGCATTTCTCGGGCATTATCCGAAAATATGCTCCCGACAAGCTCGTCGGTGCATTTTACGGCTACTTTATGCATACCGACAACCCCAACTACGCAGGACATCTTGCGCTCAACAGACTTCTCGACGGCGATGCGGTAGATTTCTTTGCCGCTCCCAAAATATATCACCGCTGCGGACCGGGTGAGCCAGGTGGTGAAATGTGTGCAGTACAGTCGGTCAACCTCAAAAAGCTTTGGGTTGACGAGGCAGACAACCGCACCCACCTTGCAAGCGACGACGTACCCGAATGGCTTTGCCGTGATATGAACGACACACGCTGGGTAATGTGGCGTGAGCTTGCAAAGAATATTTCTCACGACTCGGGCTTCTGGTGGATGGACCTCGGAGGCCGTTGGTTTGACTCCCCCGAAATTATGGACGAAATCAATCATATGAACACCGTCAGCGCGTATCTCAGAACTCTCCCTCACTCCTCCCCTGCCGACGCGCTTATCCTCGTTGACGAAAAATGCATTTATTCTCTGGGCGTTTCCAAGCACCTTCGTTGCGGATTTATGGAGGACTACGTTTGTGAGATGAGAAAGGCGGGTATCATTGCCGACGTGTACAGGCTTGACGATATCCGCACCATCGACCTGTCAAGGTATAAGATGGTAGTCTTTGCATACACCTTCGAAATATCCTCCGAGGATAAGAAATATCTTGACGAGCATATTTCCAAGGATGCGGTCAAGTGCTATCACTGGGCATCGGGTATGATACGTGACGGTGTATGCTCACTTGAAAACGCAAAGGATTTCACGGGCTTTACACTTGTTCAGGGCAAGCGTGACAAATATGACTTTCCCAAGCTTTACGTTGACGACAGCGACGCAACGGCAATCAATGCCGAGCTGGGTCAATTCAAAAAGGGTAATCGCGTGATGTTCACAGAGCCTTACATCACCCACGAAGTAATTCGCAAAATCGGTGAAATGGCAGGCTGTACTCTCCGTTGTGACGATGGACTTATCCTCTACGGTGACAATCGTATAACAGGCGTATTCTCCGCCGAAGCGCTCACGGGTAGCGTTAAGCTTCCTTACGGCAATTGGAGGGAAGAATTCTCGGGTAAGGTATTTGAAGACACCGACGAGATAGACCTTGAGCAATTCAATTCAAATATCGCCGTGTTTATCCGCAATTAAATACAAATCAAAAAAGAGGTTGCAGAAAACTCTGTCTGAGTTTTTTGCAGCCTCTTTTCAGAAGATAGAAAAAATGTTCATAGCCAAAAACATATGATTTATTCGAGAAAACTCATTTTTGAGTTTTTACCTTGATATTTAGATATTTATCTGTATTTTTTGATAAACAGTCCCATTTTCTTATGCTTTCTTGTTTTTTGCGGTCGGGATTTTTTACATTTCATTTCTACTCAAAATAGAGTCAATTTTTTACTTATTTGTTGACAATTATTTGGATATATGGTACACTTTTGGTGTATCATAACACGAAAAAACGGAGGATGCTATGAAGCTTTTTACAGAATTTTATCCCTACGGCACGCAGTATCACAGAGCACCCACACCTCTGCCTGAGGAATGGGAGGGCGATATAAAGACGATAGCCGAAAAGGGTTATACACATATTCAGTTCCGCCCTCAGTGGAGATGCCACGAAAGAGTACGCGGAAAGTACGTATGGGACGACCTTGACAGACTTTTCGACCTTGCGGAAAAATATAATATGAAGGTTGGTTTGAAGCCTATGCTCGAAAATGCTCCCGACTACGTTTACACAAAGCTCGGAGGCACGCGAATCGGCTTCAGAGGACTCCCCATCAACCCTCACGCTCCTGCGGCGTATTACGTTGGCGGATGGCTTCCCTGCTTTGACAACCCCAAGGTAAGACGTGCGGCAGACAAGTTTGTCACCGAGCTTACAAAGAGATACAAGGACCGCAAGTCCCTTTGGTTTTACAACGCTTGGAATGAGCCGAGAAGCCGTCCTATGGGACAATGCTGCTGTAAGCATTCTGTAAAAAATTATCAGAACTGGCTCAAGGCACGATACGGCACGATTGAAAACCTCAACCGTACCTTCGGCAAGGAATGGGAAAGCTTCAAGACTATTATCCCTCCTCATTCCAACGGCTGCTACGTTGAAATGTTCCTATGGCGCAGATGGGCTGCCTACGCTCTTTCCGAGCACGTAGGTCTCGTTGCGGATGCAATAAGAAGAGCAGACCCGAACGCAAAGGTTATGTGCCACGTCGGTGCATCTGCGGTGCATCAGGACCCTGCGGCAGACACAAGTGACGACTTTCTGAACTTCTCAAAGGTTGACTGGTACGGCACGTCAATGTGGATTCCCTTCCGCCCCGAAACTCCCGCAGCGTACAACGAGCTTTTCTATCAGGCGGCTTGGCTCCGTCGAGTTGACGAGAACTGGCAGTGCCACGAATTCTATCCGAATCAGGGCAACTGGTGGACAGAGGGCGCTCCCAAGTACGTTGAGCAGGCTGTACTTATGACCATCGCATCGGGTGCAAGAGGTCTCACCTATTGGCAGTATCGTTCCGAGCGCTTCGGCAAAGAGTCTAACGGCTGGGGTATGAGAAACATCGACGGCTCGCCTACTCCGAGAAGCGAGAGATGTGACGGTCTTGCGGAATTTCTCAAGAACAATCCCGAAATTGCTTCCTCAAGCTATAAAAAGCCCGAGGTTGCAGTATATTTCGACATAGAAAACGACCTTCTTATGAAGCTTCAGAGAATGGGTATTACAGGTGGCGCTCCCGATATGGCAACAAGCGGCGAGTCGATATACAAAAGCTCCTTCAAGGGCGCTCACACCACTCTTCGCCGTATGGGTCACACGGCAGACTACGTCGTAAACGGAGACGACTTATCTCCCTACAAGCTCGTTGTGGTTTCCTCTCTTGAAATGACCGACGAGAGTGAGAGAGAGGCTCTTCAGAAATATGTAGAAAACGGAGGCGTTCTCTACATAGAATATCCCTTCGCTTGCCGTGATGAGAAGACCTGGGTATCCCCCACCCGTCCCAACCTCGACTTTGACAAGCTTACGGGATGCCGTGAGGCTCACCGTGTGGACTTCTCCAACTACGCTTCAAGCACGGTGGTATTCAACGACGGACACGAGGAGACGGCAGAGGGCTGGCACATCACTCTTGAGCCCGTTTGCGACGACGTCAAGGTGCTTGCGCAGTGGTCCGACGGCGGTGTTGCAATGGTAGAACGAGAGGTCGGAAAGGGTAAGGTTATCGTTTCGGGCGGTAACTTCTCCTCCTTTGCGCAGAATCACTCAACCGATCTGATTCCCTCAATCTACTACAAGCTTATGATTTATGCAGGCGTTGAGATAAACGAGTCACCCGTATGGGTATTCTCACGCTTCTCCGATGAATATGAATTCCGTTTCTTCTTCAACACCGGTCGCGAGGACGCTACCGTTGAGTGCGACGGAGAGCTTATCTTCTCGGCGGTTGAATGTACGGTTAACGGCAAGAGTGTTACAATTCCTCATCAGGCATCAGCCGTTTACAAAATCAATCTTTAATTAAGGAGCAAAAATGGAAAATTTGTTCACAGATATATACCCTTACGGTACACAATACCACAGAGCGCCCACTCCTCTTCCCGAGGAGTGGGAGGGAGATTTCAAGGAAATCTCCAAGAACGGATACACGCACGTTCAGTTCCGTCCTCAATGGAGATGGCACGAGCGAATCCGAGGTCAGTACACCTGGGACGACCTTGACAGACTCTTTGACCTTGCAGATAAATACAATTTGAAAGTTATTATTCAGCCTATGCTCGAAACTGCTCCCGACTATGTGTATACACAGCTTGAGGGCACACGTATCGGCTTCAGAGGGCTTCCTATAGAGCCTATTGCCAATGCCGCATTTTACGTTGGCGGATGGCTTCCTTGCTTTGATAACCCCGAAGTAGCAAAGGCTGCATACGATTTCACATATGCATTGGCTTCCCGTTATAAGAGCCGTAAATCACTTTGGTTTTACAGCGCATGGAACGAGCCGAGAAGCCGTCCCTTAGGACAGTGCACCTGCAAGCATTCTCAAAAAAAATACAGAGATTATCTCAAACGCCGTTTCGGTACTATTGAAAATCTTAATTCTATCTACGGAAAGGCGTGGGAGAGCTTTGATACGGTAATGGTTCCCAATACAAGCTCGGATTACGTTGACCTTTTCTTGTGGAGACGTTGGGCGGCAGAAGCCGTTTCCGAGCATATTGAATTGGCTGTAAGTGCAATCCGTGATGCTCATCCCGATGTTAAAATAATGTGCCACGTAGGTGCATCCTCGGTAAGACAGGATCCCGCTTGTGATACAAGTGACGATTTTCTCAATGCATCCAAGGTGGATTGGTACGGTACTTCTATGTGGATTCCGTTGAATCCCGAAAATCCGAACGAGTATAACAGCACTCTTTTACAATCCGCTTGGCTTCGCAGAGTTGATAAAAATTGGATGTGTCACGAATTCTATCCCAATCAGGGCAACTGGTGGCCCGAGGGCAAGGCAGAATATATGGAGCAGGCGGCACTTATGGCGATATCCGTCGGCTGTCGCGGTCTTACCTTCTGGCAGTACAGAAGTGAAAGACTTGGTGAGGAATCAAACGGCTGGGGAATGAGAAATATCAACGGCTCGCATACTCATTGCAGTGTTCGTTTTGATAATCTTGCAAAGGTTCTTTCCGATAATCCCGACCTTGCAAAATCCGAATATGTATCACCCGACATTGCAGTATATTTTGATATAGAGAATGACCTGCAAATGCGCATACAGAAAATGAATTCTCCCACGGGAGAAGCGTTGGGACTTATACAGCCTGCATACGATCACGCAACAAAAACCTCTATAAACGGCTTGCACGCAACTCTTCGACGTCTCGGTCACACGGCAGATTTCGTCGTGAACGGTGACGATCTGTCGGGCTACAAGGCGGTTATAGTGTCCGCTCTTGAAATGACGGATAACAAGGAATACGAAATGCTTCGCAAGTACGTGGAAAACGGCGGTACTCTTTATATTGAATATCCCTTTGCCTGCCGTGACAAGAATACTTGGGTATCTCCTATGCGCCCCAACAGCAGCTTTGATACACTCACGGGACTCCGTGAGGCTCACCGTGTAGAATTCTATAACAGAGCTTCAAATGAAATTGTCTTTGAGGACGGTAGAGTTGAAAAAACGGATGGATGGCACGTAACTCTTGAACCGATTGCTGATGACGTAAAGGTGCTCGCTAACTGGAAGGACGGCGGTGTTGCCATTGCGGAAAGAAAGGTTGGAAAGGGTAAGGTTGTTGTATCGGGCGGTAACTTCTCAATATATGCAAACGCTCATCCCTCCGATGAAATTCCTTCAATTTTCTTCAAGGTGCTTGAGGATGCGGGAGTTAGAATTGACACCTCTCCTCTCTGGACTACTGCGAGAGAGTCAGACGAGTATCTTTTCCGCTTCCTCTTTAACACGGGAGACGAGAGCATCACCGTCGACCTTGAGGGTGAGATAGGCTTTGCATCGGTTGAATGCACCGAAAAGGACGGCAAGGTAACCCTTCCTCCGCAGACAACTGTTGTATTTAAGATAAAAAAATAACTATAATACAAGCAAAGACCCAAGACTTTTATGTCTTGGGTCTTTTTGTCATTTCCACAAATCCACTTTACCCGTCGATACGGCATCCGCACCTGCACGGTAAGCAAGCTCAACCTCTTCGGCGGTTTCAATAAGACCGCCGGCAATAATCGGGATACTCACTCTTTCACGGAAGAAGGAGATTGCCTTGGTAGCGATACCCGGCATAAGCTCAATCATATCGGGGAGATTCTTCTGCATAGTATCCGCCGCAGTAACAATAGAGTGAGAATCGACAATAAACACTCTCTGCACGGTGGTCATTCCATTATCTCTTGCAGATTTTATAATGCTCGCACGGGTACTGATTACTCCGTCAACCGAAAGCTTTTTAAGATATAGGCATCCTGCACTGTCCTTACCGACTCCGTCGGCAAAGTCCATATGTACGAAAAGCTTTTTTCCAACCGCGTGAACCATTTTGACACTCTCGGCAAGCTCGTTGATGTCGGTCTTTAAAAGAAAAATATTTGAAACCTCCGACTTCAACGCCGCTTCCATATCCTGACTGCTTCTTACCGCCGCAATAATTTCTCTCATAACATCCTCCGTTTCAAAACAATAAAAATAAGCGCAATTCTGCTATGGCAAATCACCATAGCAGAATGCACTCAAAATCTCAGCAATCAACTATAAGTTTTCTTAATTATAACATCCGTAAAAACGTTTGTCAAGAGTTATATTCTTGCTACACCCGTCTCACGTGCGGTCTTGATAACAGCCTCTGCAACGACCTCGGCAACTCTCTTATCAAGAGCGGAAGCAATGATATTCTCCTCGGAAAGCTCCTCATCGGGAATGAGGGATGCAAGAGCAAAGGAGGTTGCAACCTTCATTTCCTCGTTGATGCAGGTAGCTCTGCAATCAAGCGCACCACGGAAGATACCGGGGAATGCAAGAACGTTGTTTATCTGGTTGGGGAAGTCGGAACGGCCCGTACCTACAACTCTCGCGCCTGCCTTCTTTGCGATGTCGGGCATAATTTCGGGAGTGGGGTTAGCCATGGGGAACATAATACAGTCGTCAGCCATAGACTTGACCATCTCCTCGTTAACGAGGTTAGGAGCGGAAACTCCGATAAATACGTCAGCACCAACGAGAGCGTCCGCAAGGGTGCCCTTCTTATGCTCGAGGTTGGTAACCTTGGAGATTTCCTCCTGAGCGGGATTGTTATTCTCGTCACCCTCGCAGATGATACCGAAGCGGTCGCAGAAGGTGAGGTGCTTAACGCCGATGTTGAGAAGGTGCTTACCTATTGCGATACCTGCACTTCCTGCACCGTTAATAACTACCTTTACGTCACCGATGTTCTTCTTTACAACCTTAAGAGCGTTGATAAGAGCGGCTGCAACAACGATAGCCGTACCGTGCTGGTCGTCGTGGAAAATCGGAATATCGCAGATTTCCTTAAGCTTTCTCTCAATCTCAAAGCAACGGGGAGCGGAAATGTCCTCAAGGTTAATACCGCCGAAGCTTCCCGAGAGAAGATAAATGGTTCTGACTATTTCATCAACGTCCTTGGACTTGATGCAAAGAGGAAATGCGTCAACGTCTGCAAAAGCCTTGAAGAGTGCGCACTTGCCCTCCATAACGGGCATACCTGCCTCGGGACCGATATCACCGAGACCGAGAATTGCGGTACCGTCGGTAATAACTGCAACGAGATTTGAACGACGGGTAAGGTCGTAGGACTTTGATACGTCATCCTTAATAACGAGACAAGGCTCTGCAACACCGGGGGTGTATGCAAGAGAAAGATCCTGACGGGTCTCGATAGGCGCTCTTGAAATAACCTCTATCTTACCGTTCCATTCGTAATGCTTCTTTAAAGATTCCTGTCTGATATCCATTTTTTAGTCCTCCCAAGGGAATTTATACTGTGTAAGACCAAGTCCGTCACGAACTGCGATGAACTCCTTCTGTACAGACTCGTTAATCGGAACACCTGCCTCGCGTGCGAGACGAACCTCATATTCCTTCTCACCTGCGGTATAGATACGCTCTGCTCCGGGAGCCTTCTTTGCGGAACGAACCTCACGAATAATATCGCCAGCCTTCTTACGACAAACGTCTTCACCGAGGAAGTGGTCTGTATCAATTGCTATAAAGAAGTGACCGAGACGGTAAGGAACCTTCTCGCCCTTCTCGTTCTTACCTGTAAGAGCCTTACCGTAGCTACCGTCCTGAAGCACCGCCGACATAAGCTCAACGAAGAGTGCGAAGCCGTAGCCCTTGTATCCGCAGCCCTCTTCACCGGGACCACCGAGAGTGCAAAGAGCAGCCTCTCCGCGAGCCATAGCCTTGAGAGCCTCGTCAGCCGTTCCCTCATAAGCCTCACCCTCGAGATTTACGAGTGCGCCCTTGGGAGCGTCCTTGCCGATTCTTGCATAATACTCGAGCTTACCGTTCTGGTAGGTAGAGCTTGCAGCGTCAAAGTTGAAGTCAAAGGCCTCGTCGGTGGGCACACCGAGAGTCAAGGGGTTAGTACCGAACATACCCTCAACACCGAAGGTGGGAGCAACGGTGGGACGAGCGTTAGTACCCGTCATACCGATACAGCCTGCCTTTGCAGCCATAGAGGTGTAGTAGCCTGCAATACCGTAGTGGCAGGAGTTACGTACAACAACCATACCCATACCGTATTCCTTAGCCTTTGCGATAGCCATAGACATAGCCTTGTGACCGATTACCTGACC
>JAFYTG010000209.1 GCA_017558945.1 Clostridia bacterium | reverse complement strand
CGCAGTACTATTAAGACATAAGCTCATAAATACATATAAGTGAAAGGACTTATTATGACAAAGGTTAAATCAAGAAAAGACGTAATAAAAAATATAGCCATAGTATTTCTCGTGATAATGCTTGTGCTTACGTTTTTCTCAAATACTATAATGAATTACTCACTTGCCGAGGTTAACGGAAAATACTCCGAGTACGGAACCATCCGCACGGGTGTTCGGGGCTCGGGTACGGTTCAAGCCAACACCGTTTTTGAGCAGGCTGTCAAGGGTGACCAGCGTGTCCTTGAGGTGTTCGTGCGTGAGGGTGACAGAGTTACCGAGGGTCAGGTGCTTATGACGCTTGAGCCGAGTGCGATTGCCGACAATACCGCCGAGCTTGAGGCACTTAAGGAGCAGCTTGCCTCCTTGCGTGATGCCTATGACAGAGCGCTCCTTTCCCGTGACGGTGATGCGGATTATACGCTTGCCGAGATGGATATTGCCGACGCACGTGAGGAGCTTGACCTTCTCATTGCAAAGAGAGGCGAGTTCACCGAGGAGAAGCTTCTTGCAATAGTGACCGAGTACGAAAACGCCGAAAAGGCGGTTGAGGAGCTGGCGGAGTCCATTGAGGCTCTCGAGGAGCAGATTGCCGAGGTATCGTCAGAGTCCGACGACCCTGCAATAGTTACCGCACGTGAAAAGGTGGCAAGCGTTAAAAACGTGCTGAAATACGCAGAGGAACAGCTTGCAAAGGCGGAGGAGGATTTCAATGGCGTTTCCTACACCGACTTAACCTCCCTCAACTCACAGAAGGATTCCATTTCAAGAAGCCTCGGAAAGCTTTACGATACCCAAAAATCACTTGAAACAAAGTATGCAGACCTTCTTGCACTCAAGCCTGAAATGGATAAGGCAAAGACCGATTTTGACAAGGCGAAGGGAGAATACGAAGCCCTTTACGGTGCCTTTGACCCCGAGACTCAGCCCGAGGTCACCGTGCCCGAAAATCCCGACGAGAACGAGGTCGAGAGACTTGAGGCGTGGAAGGGCGTTAAGGCGCTTTACGACGCTTATGAGTCCGCAAAGGGTGAATGGGAAGCAGACAAGGACAATATAGCCTCTGCCGAGGCTGAGATAGAGGCGGTAGAGGACCAGATAACCGACCTCAATTACGATTATTCCGCAGTTACAAAGCAGATATCCTCCGCAAAGAGTGAAAACAAGCTTTACGATAAGTACAAGGCATCCGTCGAGCTTTGCGAGGATGAGGTGGAAAACGTAAAGAAAAATCTCGAGAGTGCCGAAAAGGCTCTTGAGGATGCTGTTGAGGGCATAGCCAAGGACCTTACCGCAAATCTCAAGACCAAGCGTGCAGAGCTCAAGACGGCTGAAAAGCGCCTTGCCGAAGCCACCGCCGATAAGGAGGAGGCTGACGGAGTAGAGGGGCTTGACGAGAATATAAAAGCCAAGGAAAGAGCACTCTTTGAAATGGAGTACAACCTCGAAAAGCAGAAGGAGTCGGATGCCAAGGCAAACGAGCTTGAGGATTACGATTTCAAGAAGCAGAAGGAGGAGATAGACTCCCTTCAGGCAGAGATATACAAGCTTCAGGGCAACACAACAGGCGGTGAGACCGAGTTTGTTTCCAAGTATAACGGTACTGTTACAGCCTTCACCTGCCGTGTAGGTGATACCCTTTCGGACGGCTCGTCGGTCATTTCGGTTGAGTCGGAGGAAAACGGCTATACGCTTTCCTTCTCGGTGTCAAACGCAGATTCGAGAAAGCTTCAGATTGGTGACACCGCTACCGTTTCGGGAGGCTATTGGGGAAGCAGTATCAGCGCTGTCCTCACCACTCTCAAGACACAACCCGGCGGACAGACCAAGCTTGCCACCTTCGATTTGTCGGGCGACGTTGTTTCGGGACAGACGTTGACCCTTATTGCAGGAGAAAAATCAACCTCATATTCATCGGTAGTGCCCAAGAGCGCTATCCGTGAGGATTCAAACGGCAAGTTTATTTACATTACCAAAACCAAGTCAACTCCTCTCGGCAACCGTTACGTTGCAACGAGACTTCCCGTTGAGATAGTGGCGAGCGACGACGTGAATGCGGCAATAACCTCTCCCGAGGTAAGCTATATTTACGAGTTTGCTATCACCTCTTCAACCAAGCCCATCGCCGACGGTGATTACGTAAGATTGGCAGACTGATATGAAAATACGCTACGTTGTATTTATATGCCTACTGGCACTTGCTCTTATAAGTGTCGGAGTGTTTTTCGGAATGAGAGAAGCGTTTTCCGATACCCGAGCCTCAAGCTTTGGCAATGATTACGCACGAATTGCGATATATCCCGAGGAGCTTATAACCTATGACGGCGTGAACGCCTTCAGGGTGAATATCGACGAAAGGCTGATATCCGACTCTCATTCAGCAGAGGGACGCCTTTGGTACGACGGCTTTATTTCTTTCGGTAAGGCGAGTGTTTCCGCTCTTGAGTCCGCCTCCTTTATGGCGGAGAAAATCACGGTGGGCGGTGATTTCTTCACCCTTTACGACCTTGATTTTCTGTCGGGCACGCCCTTTTATTCCGACGATAATTATTCCGACAGAATCGTCATTGACGAGCGTTGCTCCTTCCGTCTCTTCGGAAGCGTTGATTCGGTGGATATGCCCGTTACGGTTGACTCAAAGGAGTATTACGTTGCAGGCGTTTTCAGAGCTGAGGACAGTAAGGCTTGGGAGCTTCAGTTCGGTGAGGCGCCCGTGGTCATTCTTCCGGACAGAATTGCCGATGGAAATCTCTATTCTGCCTATGAAATTGTTTTACCCGACCCCGTGAATAATTACGCTCTCGGAGTAGTTAGCGAGGCGGCAGGTGAGAACGCTGTGACGGTTGACGTGACGGGCAGATATTCGCTGAAAAATCTGTTCTCTCATATATCCGAGCTTCCTTACCGCTCCTACGTTACCCGTGACGTTGCTTTTCCGTGGTTTGAAAACAACGCAAGGGGAAATCTCGATACACTTTCAATCGTACTTGCTTTGACACTCATATCTGTGACGGCTTTTGCCGTTTCGGGTGTATATATCATTATCAGGAGGAAAAAATGAAAAGAACAATATCTCTTATTTTAGTATGCGTTATGGCACTCGGACTTCTTGCTTCCTGCAAGCCTGCGGGTCAGAAGGAGCAGCTTCCCGAGAAGCAACGCCTTGAAAACGTTTACCTTACCACAGAGCATTCTCTTCCCGAGGGTGTTCGCGGAACACAGTTTATTTCCAGCGGTGATAACGTCTATCTGCTTTGCAGTCGTGAGGAGCTTACCACCGACGATGAGGGCAATGAGGTTTATGATTTCTCAAGAATACTCTACGCAACCGACAAGGAATTCTCTGAGTATAAGGAGGTTTGCGTTCTCAAGAACGAAAACAACTGGTCGGAGGAGGATACCACGTCAACGGGCATTTCGGTGCACAACGCTTATCCGACGGGTGACGGCGACGTTATCATAGTATATAACAAGTGGTACGAGGATTGGTCTGACCCCGATGAGTACATTTACGAGCAGAGCTGGAGTCTTGAGCGTATAGCTCCCGACGGTACTGTACTTTCTGCGACCGACCTTGACTTTTCAAGCCTCGATCTCGATTGGGTATACGTTTCCGATATTCTCCTTATGGAAAACGGAAAGTATCTCGTTATGACCGATATGGATGCCTACATAATGACTTCTGAGGGAGCCGTTGAAAAGAAGTGCGATGCGGTTGAAAACCTTGCTGGTATGCATCAGCTAAACGACGGCAGACTCATTTTCATCTATTATGATGAGGAATGGAATTATGCAACGGGTGAGTACGATCTTTCAAGCGGTACCTTCACCAAGTACGCAAGTCTCGGAGGCGGTAACGTTGGCAGTCCCGTAGTTACTCCCGAAGGTAAGCTTTATATGGCTACTCAGACCGAGCTTGTTGAGTATAATATTGAAACGGGTGAGAAGATAGGTACTGAAATCAACTGGCTCAACTCGGATATAAACCCGAATTACGTTTATAATATAGCCTATCTGGACGGATATTTTTACAATATCGACCAGTCCGATTGGGAGAATCCAAAGCTTATGAAGCTTACTCCCTGCGATGACGTGATTGAAAAGTACATAATCGACCTTGCCTGCATATATCTCGATTACAATATGACCGAGAAGATAATCAAGTTCAATCGTGCAAGCGAGGATTACAGAGTCATCGTTACAACCTACAACGACGTTGACGAAGAGGGTAATCAGCTCGGTGCAACCGCAATTGACAACGATATAATCAAGGGCAATATTCCCGATATTATCAGCCTTGACCAGCTCGACTTCAAGAAGTACGCTTCAAAGGGCGTGCTTACCGACCTCGGCGCATTGATTGATGCCGACGAGGATATTTCCCGTGACGATTTCCTTCCCAACGTTCTTGAGTTCGGAAGTCTCAACGGCAAGCTTTATTCACTTATCGGTAATTTCTCTGTTGAAACCGTTGTCGGTAAGACCTCGGTTGTCGGTGACAGATTCTCTTGGACTTGGGCTGACCTTATGGACACTCTCGCACGTTATCCCGGCTCGGTTGCATTTGCCGAGATTGAGCGTGAGGATATTCTCAGAAGTATAATGCGTGTTTGCCTCTATGACTTTATTGATTATTCTACGGGTATGACGAGCTTTGACAGCGAGGAATTCCGCGCGATTCTTGAGTTCTGTAAGCCCTATCCCGCAACGATTGACTGGGATGAGTATTACGAGGATTACGATTGGGAGCTTCAGCAGCAGGGATACCGTGACAATAAGATTCTTCTCCAGAACAAGTATTATGGCTCATTCTGGGATCTTACCTACGAGGGTAATAATCCCTTTGAGGAGGAGACCTCGAATATCGGCTATCCGACCACCTCTACCACCTCTTCAGGCTCTGTTATCTATCCTAACAGCGAGTGGGCAATCACAGAATCATCTCCCTTTAAGGAGCAGGCGTTTGACTTCTTAAAGAGCCTCTTTGATGAGGATAACGAGGACAGCTACGGCTTTTCCTCCAACAAGAAGATATTTGAAAAGGGACTTGCTGAGGTTGTCGGTGAAGAGATTTACGATGACGATGCAGTTGATATGCCCGTTGTTGAGGTTATGCCCTTGGAGGAGACAGCCGAGGATAGCGTTATCGTGAATGACGGTATGATTGGTGGCTCTATGATTCGTCCCGTTGAGGAAAATAAGGTGACCCAGGAGGATGCCGACCGCTTCTATGAGTTCATCAAGAGCGTTTCCCGTCGTCAAGCACCTTACGACCACGAGGTTATAAATATCGTCGTTGAGGAGTCCGCCTCCTATTTCGACGGCGTGAAATCCCTTGACGAGACCTGTAAGATTATACAGAGCAGAGCGTTCTTGTACATCACCGAAAATATGTAAAAAAATTGCGTCATAAAAAATTGCGTCATAAATTCGTCCAATACGTCGTTGTCATCGGGATATGAAAGCCTCGAAATACGTAAGTTGAGCAAGGTGCTAAAAAGTCAAGCGAAGTGCAGACTTTTTGTCATACCGCCGCTGATGCATGCGAGCGTGAGCGAGTCGTAAAGTCTTCGGCATCCCCACTTTTGTT
>JAFYTG010000208.1 GCA_017558945.1 Clostridia bacterium | reverse complement strand
GCAGGCGAATATAACTGTGGCACCTGCTCTACGGCAGGTGCCACAAAAGGGAGGCTTTCAAGCGTGATTATGAAATTATTTATAGATGTTGATGTCGCCTGTATAGTGCTTCTTGATAAGGATATAGTCGTTAGTGTCGATATATCCGTTGCGATTGACGTCAGCGCCAATCTTTCTTGCGGCTGCAAGAGCAGTACCAAGGAAGCCACGCTTAGTCATAGTGTAGTCGGTGGTGGTAATCTTGCCGTCGCCGTTTACGTCACCGAGAAGGATTATGGTGAATTTTTCAACAACCACGCCGTCAAGCTCAAGGCTCACAACAGCACCCGTCGGAATCACTGCAAGAGAGGTATTGACGGTCACGTTGGTGGCGAAGTTAGAGTAAAATTCCGCAACGCTTGTCTCTGCGTGAGAGATATATACGTATCCGTTCTCACGGTCTATAATGTATTTTGAGCCGCTGACGAGCATTATCTTGTTGTCTGCAACGATGCTTCCGTCAACAGTGTCACCCTCAATGAGTGAATAGGAGGTATCGGTTGCGGAGGTAGAGATAACCTTAACCTCATACTTCGTGCCTGATACGGCATTCTCGGGAACGGTGAAGGTTACTGCAAGCGCAAGCTCGTCAAGGCTTGCGGGATCAGGCTCAGAGGACTCGTCAATTAATGCGATATTGACCTTATTGTCCTTTGCCGTCTGCCAGATTTCCCATCCCTCGGGAAGCCCGAGAGGAGCAACGGAATTAAGGGCAAGAGCCTCGTCGTACTCAAGCACAAGCTCAAGACCCTCAAGCTCGGTTACCTTTGCAGACTCGAGAGAAACCATAATGGTCACGCTTCCACCGGGAAGTGCAAAGCCCTCGGAAACGGTTACGGTATATTCCGCAGCATCAGTCTTTTCGATAACCGTTACGGGATATCCTACCTTTATGCCGTTCTTTTCAATTAATATCTCGTCAACGCCAAGTGTGAGTGAACCTGCGGGAGAGAAGGTATAATCGGTGATTTCCGCCGTAAGACCTTCCGAATAGGTTCCCGTTACCACCATACCTGCCGTCGAGAAGAGCTCGCCCTCGGTATATACGGTCTTTGTGGGAGCCTTGGTTACGGAGATTGACATAAGAGACGGAACCGCAACGTAAACCTCATACGTTGTGCTGAGGTCATTGTAGGTTACGGTAACGTTGGTATAGCCCTCCTCGGTAAACTTGGTGTGAGAGAGAGTATAACCGCTCGTTACGTCAACGACAGTACCGTTGTTATAGGTTTCGCGAAGCACGAGACCCGTGGTATCGTTCTCCTGACCTACGTAGAAGTTGGTCTTATCGGGAAGGGTCTTAACCTCAATGGAGACGGGAGTGATATCGTGTACCACAACCGTAAAGGTGGTTGTAAAGCCGTCATAGGTTACGGGTATCTTGAGAATACCTGCCTCGGTGAAGGTGATTTCATCAACGCTCCATCCGCCATCGACGTCACGCTTTCTGCCCGTGTTCAAAAGCTCGTATACGGAAAGTCCCGTAGTATCGAGCGTTTCTCCGACGATATAAACGGTCTTCTTGGGAAGTGTCTTAACGACAACCTCGGAAACTGCCTCGTTTGAAAGGTCGTTGAATATCTGCTCACCTGCAAAGCCGAAGGTTGCCCAGAGTCTGTCGGTATTATTTGCGCCCTTTCCGAGAAGCGCTACGTTAAATTCTCCGTTACCTGCCTTAAGATCACCGGTCTTGGTGAAGGTTATCGGGGTAGCAACGCCACCGAAGGTATATCGGGTTGCAGTAGTGCCGTCGAACTCAATGAAATCGTTATCGGTAAGAGTAGTATCAAACACTACGGTGCTGCCAAGATAGGATACACCGGGATTGGTAATGGTAGAGAATACCTTCTTACCAAGCTTAATAGTGTCAAAATATACGCCCGTAAAGTCTCCTGAGCCCTTGAGGGTAACTCTTATAATGCTGGTATCCGTGGTACGATTGAAGGCGTAGCTTCCGCTGGAGTAGAACTCATTATCGGTGATACCGTTTTCACACTCGGAAAGAACTACCTCTCTCCAGCCCTCAAAGTCAAGGGGGATAACGTAGGAATAGGTGGCACTGGAGCCGTCATAGGCATCAAGCGCAATGCTGAGCTTTGCGCCGCTTCCGTTACCGTAAACGCGTACGCGAAGCACGGGGTAGGTGGCAATAGAGATTTCAGAGTCGATATCAACCTTATAAGCAGTCTTACCGTTTGCGCCGATGTAGGTGGATATCTCGGCGGACTCATCAAGGTCGAGAAGGGGCACATACTCGGTCTCGGCGTCGGTGTTAAGCGCCTGAAGACGAATAAGCTTGGGAACCTGAGCGTCGAAGGGGTTATCTGCCACTCGGATATCCGAAAGCTGATTGAACTTAAGCTCGGAGTAGGAACGGTGCTCAAAGCCGTACTCGCCGTTCTTTTCAATAAGCTTCCACTCGTCGCGGTAGCCCTTGATCTTCTCGATAACCGCATCGGTGAAATAGCCCTCGTCACGAAGACGGAGATATTTTACAAGAAGGTCTCCGTTAGCCTTGTGGAGAGGATAGTTCGCAATGCTCGACTCGGAAAAGCCGTTGTAGGAATAGCCCATATTGTAGGCGATGATATTCTTACCGAGGAGGTCTACGGTATCCCAATACTCGTTGTGAACGAGTCGGGGGCCGTTGGAGTCGGCGTTGATGAGTGCGTACCAACCGATGTTGGTGGTGTAATTCATCGTAAGGGTTGAGTTATGGTTGCCTTGTGTATGGTATGCAACAAAGTCCTTGTATCCGCGGCAAACGGTATCCATAGCGCCCGTTCTGGTACGGGTATTCCAAATTGAAGTATGCATGGAGGAATACTCGAATATGGGGTCGGGAATATCAAGGTCCTTGTACTCGTCGAGAGCGCGGAGTCTGTTTATCTCCTTCATAATTTCAACAAGGAAGAGACCCGCCTGATAACTGGTGTGAGTGGTGTGGCGGTTGAGACCGTCGAGCGCGTCGATATAAATCATACCGAAGCCACCCTCAACGTATGCGCGGGCAGTGTACTTTCCGATATCCTTGAAAAGCTGACTGTCCATTTGAGGACAGAGCATTCCGAAAAGACCCGTCAGGTGATATACGTCACTGCCCTTGCGGTGAACGGCAGCCTTGGTACCGCACTGTCCACGGCTAACGATAAGGTGATTGGAGCCAAAGCCGTTAACCAGCATAAGCTCGTCGTCAATTCGGATGTATTTCGAGTTACACTTGAAGAACTCTACCTCGTTATCGTAATTCGAGGTATCCTCGTAAACGGGGATGGTGGTCTGATAAATGTTGAGTGCGGAGGAAAGAGTATAAACCTCGTCCTCAAAATACTCAAGCTGTCTTACTGTCTCGGGGAGACTTAAGAGTGCATTGTTCGTAGGAGTGATGTAATAAGCGTAGGTGTGAAGACCCATAAGGACTTCCTTGCCATATTCTTCCTTGGCTATCCTCTTGATACGGTCGGTAATGTTAGCCTTGAAGCCTGCGGCGGTGTCACCTATGCTTGTGGCAAAGTCCATAGAGCCCTGAAGGAAGGAGCTTGCACCCTGATGGAAGTCAAACTGGGTTACGTTGTAGTTGAGATAATGACGGATGGTAGCGTCAGAGAGGTTGCTTGCAACGATTGCGTAATCCTGAACGGCAATCTCCTTAACCTCCTCGGTCATAGCGTACGCACCGCCCATATTGGTAATCGGCACGACGTTGGGGTCGGCAACGAATTCCGCTATAAATCTCAAAACGTCGTAGTAATAGTTCTCGTCACATCCGATAAGGGCGTAGCGTGCGCCAAGACCCTTGGTATCGGTGAAGGAGTAGGTGTTAACGTTATCATTGGTAGTGCTTGCGTATCTGCTGGGGTAATTTGCCATTATAGTGTTATAATGAAGCGAGTAGCAGAAGGACGCAAAGCTTGACTCAAAGGTTGCGGAGCTGTAATTTGAGGAAAGCCTCAAGGCGTTAAGCTCAACCTGAGAGTAGCCATCGGGGATTGCCTCAAGCATTTCAAATACGAAAAATTCATCGTATACCGAAATCTTGAAATCAATTGCTTGACCATCTTCAAATTCTATCGCCACGAAGGCTTCGCTTCCCTTTATTCTGTCAACGGTAAGCTTATCGGGAAGGTATGCGCCTCCGAGCTCGTCATAAAGAATTGCGAAATAGCTCTTTGAGCCGAGATAGTTTACTCCGTCCTTCTTATAGACGTACTCGTTAACGAAGCCGTTTTTGTTGAAGGAGTAAATAACGTTCTCGTTTTCAAGCGTAAGACCCGAGGCGGTAGAGGTTATCTTCTGATAATCAGCACTTACGGTAATGCAGATGGCTGCACAGATGAGAAGGGAGACAAGTGCGAGAATTATACTTTTCATATAGATTTTTTTCATTGTTTTTTCTCCTTTCACATCTTAATTAAACAGGTCTAAAAGACCGCGGTAATGATTCTTGACTCTGATATAGTCGTTGGTGTCAATCATTCCGTTGCCGTTAACGTCTGCGGCGTAGGACGTATCCGAGCCGGCGGGAACATTGATGAGTCCGAGATACGCTCTCTTGATAAGAATGTAGTCGTTGGTGTCAATCTTGCCGTTTCCGTTTACGTCACCCTTAACAATGACGGTAGCATAGTCGGCAATCTCGCCATCCATAAGCGTTGCAACGGTATAGCCCGTGCCAACGTACGCTTCTGCAGAGGCGGTAATATTCTTACCCGTGCGGTCGAATACCGCAACCTCAGACTTGAAGCCTGCAATAATATCGGCAACCGTAGTAAACTCGGGAACGCCGTGAAGTCTCTTTGCATCGGTATCAAGAGTCCAATCGGAATTACCGTTCAGAAGCTTATACTCCGCAGGGATAACTGCAACGGCAACCTTGAACTCATATCCTGCGTAGGTAACGGCAATTTCGTAATCGCCCGCCGCCTCGAAGAGACGTGTCTCAACGTCAATATCGTCGGTAACGAGAACTGTATTTCCGTTAACCGTCATATATTTTACGGAAATTCCCTCGGGATTGAACATCTCTCCAACGTAGTAGAGGGTCTTGTCGGGACCTGAGTAAAGCTCAATCGAATCACCTACGATGTCGGCAAGCACTACCGCCTTGGCGGTCTTGCCTCTGTAATTTGCGGTGAGGATATAAATTCCTGCCTTTTCAAGATCGGGAATGTCGAGGTAAACGTCGTTTATATCCACCGCAATCTCACTTCCGTTGGAATAGAGTGCTGTAACGAGCAAGGAATCGGGGTCGATAACGTATCCTGCATTTACCACCTCGGGAACGTTTTCAATTCTTATTTCCGTGAAGGTGTTAACCTCT
>JAFYTG010000207.1 GCA_017558945.1 Clostridia bacterium | reverse complement strand
ATGTTTCTACCGTTATTGAGCCTGTTTTGACCCGTGTAATCAGCAAATCCACCTCAGCGGTATTCCTCGAGGGTGTAGGAAGCGTAACCGGTAACTCCTACTTCTGGGGTTATTACGCTACTACCGGTATTTCTGTATACTTCTCCAAACCTGATTCCTACTATCTCGAAAAGAATTACGACGGCAGCTACAATTGGCTCTATGTCTGGATTTATAATAATAGGGTTATTTACACGTCGGAGGACTATTTAGAGGATGAGGCTGATTTGTACGATACAGCCGTGATGCTCTACGTTGACAGGTCCGAGCAAGCCGATACCGACGAGACTGAAAACAGCTACTCTGCACACCTGCTTGTCAACGGCATTGAGAAGGTGCTTCCTCTCAATGATACCGAGGCGCTTTACGAGGATTCTGAGACCTGTCTCACCTCCGAGGAGGCGTTTGATAAGTACTCGCCCGTTGACGTCAACGGTGACGGCAGTGATGATTACAGCTACCGTCTTGTGAATTACACCGTGGATTCCGACGGCAAATATACGCTGAGTGCGTACGCTGTCGGCAACGATAATGAATTAATTCTCGATGCAGGTGCGGTGATTACCCGTTACGATAATATCGACGGCTACGTCATCAAGACAAACGGCTATACTTATATCGTAAGCCTCGACGAGAGCTCGACGTTATATTACCTCTATTCAGACGAGAATAACACAGAGCTGACACTTATCGGTGCATATACGGTTGAAAATATGCCTGCCGATATTTACGTTACCACCGTTCAGGAGACGTATCTCGTTTTAAATAGTGACGGAACTTATACGCTCAATACGGCAATTGTTAATAAATAACAAACAAAAAGCCTCCCATATGGGAGGCTTTTTGTTTGCCTTTAATTGTTATACGCCTCGTAAATCATATACTCGCCGTTTACAAGACGTGCAAAATAGGTGATATCCATCGGGTTGCGGTAATCCTCGCTGTAATTCTTTTTAAGAATATGTACGAAGGAAACACGCATCGACACTGTTTCGTCGTCGTATCTGAAATACTCGGAAACGCTTACGTCCTCAAATTCATAGCCCTGATGGGTTAAGGAGAACATTGTAAGAGCCTCGCGTATTTTCTTATACAACTCGGTATCCTTTTCGAAATACGGATGCAGAGCTGAGAAGGTGGTATCGTTCTGCATATAAATTGCGTACTGCATTGCACCGTCAAGTACACGCTGAGTAATTTCCTCGTCGAGCGTATCGTATACGACCTCGGCTGTCAGTATTCCGTTGATATCGGTAAGCTTTGGCTCGTTGCCGTTACGGTCAATCACCTTGATATCCGGCTTTTTCAAAAGTCCCGAGACCGTGTAGGTTATCCATTCCGGAGCGGTGACCCATTCGGGAAGATATTTTTTTGAAATATGCTCCTCCGTTGAGGTTATATAGTCCTTTGAAACAGCCTTACCGTTGATATACAGCGTGTCGGTCGATAAAAGCTTTACTTTGTATTCGTCTCCATCGGGAAGATAAAGTGTAACCCTATCCGGAGTCCATTTTTCGTCTTTTCTCTTGAGCGTATAGTCTGCGATTTTGTACTCGCCCGATTTTACAACGTATTTTGCTACATCCTCGTCACCCATTGAAACGCTGGTATATGAAAGGTCGGTGAGGTTGCTTGATATAAATTCAGCAAGGTCATCCTTGGTTTCGAACTCACTCGTCAAGGTCTTTGACAGCTCAATGATTCTGTCGGTATCCTTTCCGACGAATACGTCATTATAAAAGGTTGCGGAAACCGTCTCGGGAAGGGAAGCGTTATAGCTTGTCAGCCATCCGTTAAGCCAGAACAAAAAGCCTGCAAGCGCTACTAAAAATACTGCAATTGAGATAAAATAAATTTTATAAAACAGTGGAAATCTCTTTTTCATCGTCATTCAGCCTCCCTTGAAATACAGAAGAAGGTCGGCAGTCTCCTTGGATTCGTGAAAGCCTTGTAGGAGTTTACAAGACCCATCTGTTGATATTTGTCAAGGTTTTCGGTGTCAACACCGTACTTCGTGTAATAGTCCTCGTAATACATAAGACTTGACGAGCCGCCGTCAAGCATACCTGCCGTTACTGCTCCGTACTTTACCATAACGTCTATAACGTCATTCTTTGTAGCACCGAGGCTGGAGGCGGTTCTTCCGTCGGTTACAAGAAAGATTACGGTTCCGTCGGCACACTGTCCTATCGCGGTACGCTGTGCCGTGCCCGTGTTCCAATCGGAGTAATGGAACACAACCTCGCCGTCACTTGAGGTAATAAGAGTATTACCGTTCTGGAAGCTTACTGCGTCGCGGATGCCGAGGCTGTCTGCGTTTTCCTTGGTCATAGGCTCTGTAACAACAAGTCTGTTGTCCGAGTCAAAGCCGATAAAGGTACGCTTTAAGCCGTCATCCCAAACACATTTGCCGTTGGAGTAGGTCAGACCCATAGGTCTTGCACCTGTACCCTGACCACCCTGATCCTCAAATTCTCCTGCGTTGACGACCGCAATTGCATCGTCCTTTTTTGCCATATCAAAAATTCTTATACCTGCAACGCTGGAAGCAAAATTATCTGTTGAAACGCCAACGTAAACTCTTGACGGGTCGCGGATGAGAAGCACATAGCCCGTAAATGTGGGACCCGTTACCTTCTCGTAAAGCATTCCGTCAATAGCTCTTGTCCATTTGTCCTCTGCCTCTACCGTCTCCTCGGTTACCTGAGAGGCGAGATATTCCTCGAGTGAAAGAGTGTCAGTCGTAACCTCAAGGCTTTTATCAACTATTCTGTCGACCTCATTTTGAGGAATAAAGAGTGATGGGAGCCATTTGGTTGCACTCGCTTGAGTTGCAGACAGCACGAGTCTTTCACGGAGCGGCTCACATTCACCGTTGAGCACTACGTAAAGCGAGAGGTAAAGCGCGATTATAAGTAAAATGATTGCCGTAAAAACAGAGAGAAATATTCTTCCGATTATCTTACCTGCGGTAAGTACTTTCGTGGGTTTGTATGTTCCTTTGAGATATCTCATATTCAGCCTTTCTTGAAAATCCATTTCTTTTGAACGTTAAAGTTGACGACGAAGAGCACCGTGTCAACTACGATTTTGATAAGAGTGATTATAAACGAGCTTTCGGGTACCTGCAATAATACGCTTAAAATACCCGTGCCAAAGGCGGATATGAGCATTGTAGGAAGTGCGAGAGCGTAATATTTGACGAGGGTTATAAACAGAGGTGTATCCGATTTGAACACAAGCTTTTTGTTAAGAGTGAAGTTGAGTATAGATGACACGACTCTTGCGATGACGGTTGAAACGAGTATTCCGAGCCCCGCAAGGCTGTGAAGCAGTGAGAATACGACGATATCGGTGATAAAGGATGCGCAGGAGGATGCTATGTACTTAAGCATCAGTGCAAGTATTCTCACAGTATCGTGAAAGGGGCGGAAGTGTGAGCTCTTGTTTTCGTCGAGGTAAACCGTTTCAATCTTGACCTCTTCGTATTCCGCACCCATTGAACGAAGCTCAAGGAGCACGTTTGTCTCATATTCGAAACGGTCACCGCTTACCTTGAGCATTTTCTCGAGCAGCTTTTTCGGTATACCTCTCAGACCCGTCTGAGTGTCACTGATGTAGGAGCCTGCACATAAATAAAGTGCGAAGGAGGAAAGACGGTTTCCGACTCGGCTGCGTGTCGGTACGTTATCAAGCGAGAAGTCGCGCACACCGAGAATAAATTTGCCGCTGTTCTTCATTTTGGTTGCAACTCTTAAGGTATCCTCGGCAGTATGCTGACCGTCTCCGTCACAGGTGACCACACCTATACATTCGGGACGGCTTTTTAAAACGTATTCAAGTGCGGTTTTGAGCGCCGCTCCTTTTCCTCGGTTGACCTCGTGTACAAGCTTTGTTACAAATTCGTTTTGAGGAAAGTATTCCTTGTTTTCGGGGGAACTTCCGTCATCAACTAAAATTATGTCCGTAAAGCCCTTTTCAATCAATCCGTTTACAACGCCCTCAAGACGCTTGTCGGGATTGAGGGAGGGGATTATAACACAAACGTTCTTCATTTTTTCCTCCTTGCTGTTATAATGATTAAAATGACAATTATTATTAAGAATACAACGGCAATTATCCATACGGGAAGCTCAGCTTCCGTCTCGGATTGGATTGTTGTCGGTTCTTCTTTGCTTACTTCTTCAGGGTCTGTTATCTCAGGCTCAACAATTTCGGGCTCAACAATTTCGGGCTCAACAATTTCGGGCTCAACAATTTCGGGCTCGACCGACTTTTCGCGCTCGGCGTAGGTTACGATATTTTCAAGCATATCACCGCCAACGGTGTCCAAACCAACCGTTGTGTAGTATAACCCGAAGTATGCGGGATTGTAGGAGCTTATCTGTGTTGATGAGGTTATAGGCGCTGACTTTCCGTATATCCAGGAATAAAACCAGGTCCAGTGCTGTGACTTATGGTAGCGAAACGCCTCTTGAGATACCTGAAAGGCTGTTTTTCCGTCAAACGCCTCAAGTGGTGAGTCTATGTCAAGAACGAGCGGATTCTCATCATATAAGTGTACGTAAACCTTTTCAACCGACGAAGAATCCGTAGACTCAAGCACTTCAATAAAGCTTTGTGTCGAATGCATATGAGCGCCGTGACCGTATTCGCCCTTGAAGTCGTGAAGAACTACCACGAGCGGCTTGTACCGTTCAAGAAGCATTTCGTGAAAGGCTTGCACGTCACCGTCGTTGATACCTCTTGATGAGAGAAAGGCTTTTGCACCGTCAACGCTTTCCGAGTAGCCGTCGGGAAAGGGGCTTATTTCGGGATAGTATTTTATACCGCAATGCCATAGTCCTTGTAAAAGCTCATGAGTTCTGTTGTAGGTGTCGTAGTGATTTGCAAAGTATGCCACCGCCACTCTTACGCCCTCAAGAGATGCGTAACGTGGAAGAAGTCCTGCAAAGAACAGCTGATCGTCGTCTGAATGAGTTGCAAGGAGCAGAAGGTCTACGCCCTCGGGTGCCGTTTCCCAACGCTCGATATTCTCGGGAATCTCACCCTCTCCGAATACCCTTATATCACAAATGTCTGCTTCGGTATTATAGGTAAGTCTTAATTCGTTTAGTCCGTTAACCTCTATCAGCTCGTGAAGAAATCCGTGCTGAGCAATAGGAGTCTCACCGTTAAGCATACCTCCGTCAGATGCCTTGTTGTATATTAGATATATTGCGTGTACGGGCTCGCTCGACTTGACGGTGATTTCGCTCGACAATGCATGAGTTGTAAGTGCTCCGTCGGTTACAGAGGACGCCGTTATGCCCTCAAGCGTTACGCTTTGAGTGATTTCTTCGGCACTTGCCGTAAGAGTCAGTATTAATACAAGGGATAAAACAATTGAAAGCTTAATAATTCTTGAACGCATCTTTAAACGACTCCGTTAAAAACTCCTCGGAAATAGTATCCTTGGCGTATCTTACAAGTTTCTCATAGGTGAGAGTGTTTCCATAGTAGGTTCTGACTCCGTGAATTGAGGCAAGCTCGGTTGGGTATTCCTCCATGGGATAAACGATATTGGTGTAAAAGTCTCCCGTGAAATGAAAAACTGTCGGGTGAAAAATTGCTTTGTCTATATACGGTCTGTTACCGTTTACGCTTACTATCGAAAGCTCTATTATACCGCCTACCATACTGTAATCGTGATCCTGCTCAGCAACGAAATTTCCGAGAGAATAAACGCACAGAGTCTTGTTTCCATTCTTGCCCTCAAGCCATTCAACAGGCTGAATTACGTGCGGATGGTGACCGATTATAGCATCCACTCCGCAATCCGCCATAAGCTGTGCTACACGCTTTTGCTCGGAGTTGGGCTTGAAGGTGTATTCATCACCCCAATGTGCAGACACGAATATGAAATCTGCCACCTCGCGTGCGAGAGCTGTCTGTCTTATAATATCCTCGTCGTTGATATACGGAATGACGATAGGGGATGAAGGTGGCTTTGTTAAGCCGTTTGTTCCGTAGGTGTAGGAGAGAAATGCGAATTTGATGCCATCACGCTCAATGATGCGGATTTTGTCGAAATCCTCTTCGTTTTCATAGCCTCCGACCATCAGAACGTCCTGAGCGTTCCAAAAATTCATTGTGGCTTTAAGACCGTCAGCACCTGCATCAAGCATATGATTCGTCGCAATGTTTACAACGTCGTAGCCAAGCTCAACAAGGTCAAGTCCAAGCTCCTGCGGTACGTTGAACATAGGATAATATCTGATTGGATAGCCTTCACCTGCCATAACGCATTCCTGATTGATAAAGGCTATATCTGCGTTTTCGATAACGTCCGAGACCTTGGCATACTGCGGCTTGAAGTTCAGGCTTCTTCCTCCATCATACGCCTTTGAGCGTGCGTCCTTCGTTCCGTAGGTTATGTTGTCTCCGCATCCGATAAAGGATACCTCGACAAACGGCGGCTCGATTGACTCGCTCGGTACAAGCTCCGTCTCGGGTAAAAGATACTCAAGCTCGGCTGACGGATTCGTACGGGCGCAGGAGACAAGAAGAATGGATAGTAACAAGAATAGTATTAAGGGCTTTCGCAAAATTTAAACTTCCTTTCTGTATGTCAGACTTTGGATTTGATGTTCTTCTGGAATTGCTTTGGCGTCAGACCGAATTCCTTTTTGAAGGAGGAAATGAAATGGCTTGTTGAAGAGAAGCCCGTTTCGTACGCGATTTCGGTTATGTTCTTATCACTCGTGACAAGCATATTTCTTGCATTCTGCAGCTTGAGTGAGCAGATGTAATCCTTGAAATTTTTGCCTATCGTATTTTTGAAGGTTCTTGAGAAATAATTCGGACTGAGTGAGCAGATTGATGCAACCTCCTCCTCGGTCACGCAGGCACGCTTTTCAGAAATGTAAACGAGAGCCTTTTGCATAGTGTCCGACGGCTTTGAGTCGAAGCTGAATAAGCTGTCCTTTTCCCACAGCCTTAGTATAAGAGTGAATATTTTCATGATGTTGGCTCTTATAATAAGCTCTTTAGCTGTGCTCCCCGAGTCCCATTCCGACATTATTTCCTCGGTGAGCCCCTTAACGTCTGCATCACCAAGCTCTTCTGCGTGAAATACACGCTTTTTTAAATCCTTTGAGAACATAGGAAAAACATATTGAAACTGAAAAATACTTCCGTTGTCGGTCGCAAGTATTTCGGGGGCAAATTTTAAGCATATATAATTTGAAGTGCCGTTGAATGTGAAGGCGTGTGGCTCGTTTGGGTTGATAACTGCAAGGTCGCCCGACTTGAATGGATGAGGCTCTCCGTTTACCCATATAACCGTGTCGCAGACGGTGGCGTAGAGTATTTCCATATAGTCGTGGTAGTGATAGACCTTCGGCGTAGTATTATGAGTTCTTATTGCTGTCTGATAGAGACAGTGAATCGAGCTTTTTATACCGTTTACCGTGAACGGAGTTTCGGAGCGTGTAATCATAAAAAACCTCGTAAAATAAGCCGTGATAAAAAAATGATACTTTTTCTTGTATTTTGCACAAAAAAATTATATCATATAAATTAAAAATATGCTACTATTTTTTTAATAAATTTTATTATAATTTTATCTTGGAGGTAAAAAAATGAAAAAACTCAGAGGTGCAATAATCGGTCTCGGCGGAATTTCAAGAGGTTGCCATATTCCTGCATGGAAAAAGATGGATTTTGTTGAGATCGTAGCAGTATGTGATATCATTCCCGAAAAAATTGAGTCATACAAGAAGCAGTTCAATCTTCCCGATGCTCTTGGATTTACTGATTACAAGGATGTTCTTGAAATAGAGGGGCTTGACTTCGTTGATATCTGTACTCCCAACCTTTATCATTCAGTAATTGCCGTTGACGCACTTGAAAAGGGAATCAACGTATTTTGTGAGAAGCCCGATGCGGTTTCCGTTGAAGAGGCTCTCAAGATGAAGAATGCTGCTGAAAAGGCAGGCAAGACTCTTATGGTTATGAGAAATAACCGTCACAGAAATACTTCAAGATATATGAAGAAGTTTATTGCTGACGGTAAGATGGGCGACATCTACTGCGGCCGTTGCGGATGGCAGAGACGTCGTGGTATCCCCGGTAAGGGCGGTTGGTTTACAACCAAGGAGCTTTCGGGTGGCGGACCTCTCATCGACCTCGGTGTTCATATGATAGACCTTTCTATCTGGCTTATGGGCAATCCCACTCCTGTTGCTGTTTCAGGCTGTACCTTCAGAAAGTTTGCCGATTCCGACGTTTCCGACTCTGCTAACTCCAGCTGTGGTGATAAGGTTTCGGGCGGTACGTTCGACGTTGAAGACCTTGCAATGGGCTTTATCAAGTTTGATAACGGCGCATGCCTCCAGATTGAATTTTCTTGGGCTTCCAACGTAGAAAGAGAAAATCT
>JAFYTG010000206.1 GCA_017558945.1 Clostridia bacterium | reverse complement strand
GGTTAGGCTTAAGGGCATCCTTAAGAAGTGCCGCCATTGATCCTGCAACGTTAAGGTCGCGGCAATATACCGGTTTATTATCGTAAGTATATGCAACAAGAATATTTCCGAGTCTTTCTTTAAGGTCGGAGATCGATTCTGCAAGGCAGAGAATTGCCATAATTTCAGATGCAACTGTTATATCGTAACCGTCTTCACGCGGAACGCCGTTTACTCTGCCGCCAAGACCATCCGTTACAAAACGGAGCTGACGGTCATTCATATCAACACATCTCTTCCAGGTGATACGACGTGTATCAATTCCGAGAGCGTTGCCCTGATGAATGTGGTTGTCAAGCATTGCAGCAAGAAGGTTATTAGCAGCGCCGATTGCGTGGAAGTCACCCGTAAAATGAAGGTTGATATCCTCCATAGGAACAACCTGAGCGTATCCACCGCCTGCCGCTCCGCCCTTAACACCGAAAACGGGACCAAGAGAAGGCTCACGGAGAGCAACGACAACGTCCTTGCCTATTCTCTTAAGACCGTCAGCAAGACCGATGGTAGTCGTAGTCTTTCCCTCTCCTGCAGGAGTAGGAGTAATAGCGGTAACGAGAACAAGCTTACCATTTTCCCTTTTGCTCTCATTGAGGAGCGCAAGGTCAATCTTTGCTTTGTATCTGCCGTATTGCTCAATATATTTTTCATCAACATGAGCCACCTCGGCAATTTCGCCGATGGGCTTCATCACACATTCCTGTGCAATTTCAATATCTGTTTTATACGTTGCCATAAAGTTATTCTCCTTTACCCCTTGAAATACTTAACCGCAGATTCAAACATACGGATATTGTAGTTACCGGGAACGTTCTTGTAAAGACCGGATCCAATTCTCTCGCTGTGACCCATCTTACCGAATACACGTCCGTCGGGAGAGGTGATACCCTCGATTGCGAACATTGAATCGTTGGGATTGAAGTGTACGTCGCTTGTAGCGTTGTTGTCAAGGTCAACGTACTGGGTTGCAATCTGACCGTTAGCGGCGAGCTGTCTTATAAGCTCCTCACTTGCAAGGAAACGACCTTCGCCGTGTGAAATCGGTACGTTATAAACCTCACCAACCTCAGTACCTGCAAGCCAGGGAGACTTGTTGGAGGCAATTCTCGTACGAACAATTCTCGACTGGTGGCGTCCGATGGTGTTATAGGTAAGAGTGGGAGAATTCTCGTCAGTATCAATGATCTTTCCGTAAGGCACAAGACCGAGCTTGATAAGAGCCTGGAAGCCGTTACAGATACCGCACATCAATCCATCACGGTTATTAAGAAGATCGTGTACACCCTCTTTAACTGCACCGTTACGGAAGAATGCGGTTATAAACTTACCGCTTCCGTCGGGCTCGTCACCGCCTGAAAATCCACCGGGGATAAATACCATCTGTGCGGTCTTCAAAGCGTTTGCAAAATACTCAACGCTTCTTGAAATATCCGCGCTTGAAAGGTTATTAATAACGATTATTTCAGCCTCGGCTCCTGCATCGCGCATTGCCTTAGCAGAATCGAACTCACAGTTAGTTCCGGGGAATGCGGGAATGAGTACCTTGGGCTTTGCACATTTAACCGCAGGTGCAACACGCTTTTCAGCGGTATAAGAGAAATTCTCAACGGGAGTGTTGCTATCGGGAATATTGCAGGAGAATACGCTCTCAAGCTTATCCTCGTAAGCCTTGAGAAGTGCATCAAGAGCAAGTGACTCACCCTTATATTCAATTGCAGCATTATCGGTGACAACACCTACGTCGATTCCATCAACCGCCTCGGTCACCTCAAGGACAAACGAAGCGTAATTGTATGAGAAAAGCTCGTCAAGTGTCAAAGTATCAGCAAGCTTTACGCCAAGACCGTTACCAAACGCCATCTTCATTACAGCCTCTGCAAGTCCGCCTAAGCCAAGAGTATATGCGGATACAGCTTTTCCTGAACGGAGAAGTGACGTAACCTTGTCAAAGAGTGCAAGAAGCGAAGCGGTTACGGGAAGACCGTTTTCGTCCTTATCACAAGTGAGAAGAACAAGCTTATTTCCAGCCTTTTTAAGCTCGGGAGATACTGCGTCGTCGGTCTTTCCGGTCGTAACAGCAAAGGACACAAGTGTCGGGGGTACATCGAGGTCCTCAAAGGAACCGCTCATAGAGTCCTTGCCACCGATAGAACCGATGCCAAGCTCCATTTGTGCCTTGAACGCACCAAGAAGAGCAGACAAGGGCTTGCCCCAACGCTTTGCATTTCTGCCAAGCTTTTCAAAATATTCCTGGAAGGTCAGGTATACGTCATTGAAATCTGCACCGCTTGCAATAAGCTTACAAACAGATTCAACAACTGCATAATATGCACCGTGATAGGGGCTTTCTTCGGAAAGGAACGGATTGAAGCCCCAAGCCATAAACGAGCAATCGTTTGTATGTCCCTTTTCAACGGATATTTTCTGTACCATACTCTGTACGGGAGTCAGCTGATTCTTACCTGCAAAGGGCATAAATACAGTTCCCGCACCAATTGTGGAGTCAAAACGCTCTCCGAGACCTCTCTTCGAGCAGACGTTGAGGTCAGCAGCAAGAGACATCATATTGTCAACAAAGCCACCGCTAACCTTCTTTTCGGAAAGCTTTGCGGATACTGCCTCAACGTCAATGTGCTTTTCGGCACCGTTGGAGTTGAGGAACTCACGACTTATATTAACGATAGTCTTACCATTCCAATGCATAATGAGACGGGGCTCTTCGAGAACAGTTGCAACGTGAGTTGCATTGAGGTTTTCGGAGTGAGCAAGCTTGAGGAATGCTTCGAGATTAT
>JAFYTG010000205.1 GCA_017558945.1 Clostridia bacterium | reverse complement strand
CTGAGGCTCTTAGGTGTTACTTCTATAAGTTCGTCATCGGCGATAAATTCTATCGCTTCTTCGAGGCTCATAATTTTAGGAGTTACAAGTCTGAGAGCTTCATCTGCACCTGCGGAACGTATTGCCGTAAGGTGTTTTTTCTTGCAAACATTTACTGCAATATCGCCAACCTTGGGAGATTCTCCTACTATCATTCCCTCGTAAACGGGAGTCTGCACGCCAACGAACATCTGTCCGCGTTCCTGTGTATTGAAAAGGCCGTAGGAAGTAGTTTCGCCGTCCTCACTTGCAACAAGTGAGCCTGTGAAACGTCTTGTTATCTCACCACGGCAAGGCTGATAACCGTCGAAGATGGAGTTGAGTATTCCCTCGCCCTTTGTGTCGGTAAGAAATTCGCTTCTGTATCCGAAGAGGCAACGTGCGGGGATGCTGTATTCAAGGCGCCAGCGGTCACCGTGCATTGACATTTCAATAAGGTCGCCCTTACGTGCGCCGAGTTTTTCTATTACTGCGCCCTGTGAACCGTCCGGAACGTCGATTATAACCTTTTCCATAGGCTCCATTTTCACGCCATATATCGTCTTATAAAGCACCTTTGGAGTACTGCAGGCAAGCTCGTATCCCTCACGGCGCATAGTTTCAAGAAGAATTGAGAGGTGCATTTCACCTCTGCCCGAAACCTTGAAGGAGTCGGTCGTATCACCGTCGGTAACTCTGAGTGAAACGTCCTTGAGAAGCTCCTTGTAAAGTCTTTCGCGGAGCTGACGCGAGGTTACGAATTTACCCTCCTGACCCGCAAGTGGGCTATCGTTTACCATAAACGTCATTTCCATAGTAGGCTCACTCACCTTAACAAACTCAAGCGGTTCTACTCTGTTAGGACTTGTTATTGTATCACCGATATTTATGTCTTCAGCTCCCGAGAAGCACACAATGTCTCCGACCTTTGCACTGTTGACAGGAACTCTTTTGAGTCCGTCTATCTGGAAAAGTGCCGCAATCTTTGCTTTCTTGGTCTCGCCCTCTTTATGGAAGTTAGAGATAACAACGTCCCCGTTGAGATTTATCGTTCCGCGCTCAACACGTCCGATTCCTATTCTTCCGACGTAATCGTTGTAGTCGATTGCCGAAACAAGAAGCTGAAGCTCCTCATCGGGTTCACCTTCGGGTGCGGGGATATAGCTTAAAATAAGGTCAAAGAGACACTTGAGGTCTGCGTCCTGCTTACCTGCCACAAGAGAAGCCGTTCCGGCTCTTCCCGAGCAGAACACCATAGGACTGTCAAGCTGCTCGTCATTTGCGTCAAGCGACATAAGAAGCTCCAAAACCTCGTCCTGAACCTCATCAAGACGTGCATCCGGCTTGTCCACCTTATTGATTACAACTATTACACGGTGATTGAGTTCGAGTGCCTTCTGAAGCACGAATCTTGTCTGAGGCATAGGGCCCTCAGCCGCATCAACAAGCAGAAGTACACCGTTTACCATTTTGAGTATACGTTCAACTTCACCGCCGAAATCTGCGTGACCG
>JAFYTG010000204.1 GCA_017558945.1 Clostridia bacterium | reverse complement strand
GAGACTCCCGCAGAGGATGAGACTCCCGCAGAGGATGAGACTCCCGCAGAGGATGAGACTCCCGTAGAGGAGGAGACTCCCGCAGAGGAGGAGACTCCCGCAGAGGACGAGACTCCCGTAGAGGACGAGACTCCCGCAGAGGATGAGACTCCCGTAGAGGACGAGACTCCCATAGAGGACGAGACTCCCATAGAGGACGAGACTCCCGTAGAGGACGAGACTCCCGCAGAGGATGAGACTCCCGTAGAGGACGAGACTCCCGCAGAGGAAGAGACTCCCGTAGAGGAAGAGACGTCGGTTGTCGAAAATCAGACTACCTCCGTTAATAACCCCTCGTCAGCATCATCAACCAAAAGAACACGTGTAATTTCAACCAAGATACCCCAGCTTCCTTCGGTTATGAGCATTGTTGAGGAGGATACTTCGGATTCAACGCCCTTTACACTTGTTGGTTCGGTTAACACGTTGGATTCTTCCGACGGTACACAAAATTCCACCGCTAAGCCGATTTCCGATGAAGAGACCTATACTACTCACTCCATAGTAATTAACTATTTGTTTGACAACAACGCCATTGCATTTGAGCCGTACGGTGCTACGATTGCTCACGGAAGCAGCTTTGTTGAAAGCGTTGAAAGCCCTAAGGTTGTGGGCTACGATCCTTTTATCAGAGTTGGCGACGGATACGTTGACGCGCGTATGGTAGAGTTCAACGTCGACAGCATAACCGAGGACATAACAATCAACGTTATATACCGTCCCGCACTGGTTACCTTCTCGATACATCACCATTTACAGAATCTTCATAACGATGAATATTCATTGACCTACGATTATATAACCAAGAGTCAAGCTCTTACCGGATCTATCGTACCCCTTGGACTTGCCTTTACCGAGGAGCAGCTTCCCGGCTTCAAGGCTCTTTCCTACGAGCAGCTTGACGTTGCGGCAGACGGAAGTACCGTTGTTGAAATCAGATACGACAGAAACTACTATCTTGTTGATTTTGATATGAACGGAGGCTATGGAACCGAGCCCGTTTATACGAGATTCGGTGATTCCGTCGGTGCAAACACTCCCATCCGTCACGGATACGTGTTCGGAGGCTGGGAGCTTGTTTCCTACAACGGACATACGCCTGCCGAAGCGCAGAGGGATGAATTTGCTCTCTCACAAGGCACTACCATAACCGTTCCTGCGGCAAATCTGCGTTACCGCGCACGTTGGACCACCACTCAGACCACCTATACCATGGTATTCTGGAGAGAGAATGCCGATGACAACGGATATACGTATTGGGGACACCTTGAAGGACTCGGAGCCCTTTCGGGTACCCTCGTTGACGGTCTCGACATCATTTCCCGTGTTGAAGGCATTGACGACGAGCTTTACTTCACCTTTAATGACAACAAGACTGAAAAGGGCGTTCTCGTCGAGGGTGACGGCTCTACCATTGTAAACGTATATTACACAAGAAATTATTATAAGATAACCCTTAAGGCAACGGGAAAGTGTACCATTGAGCCCAATCACACACACGGCGATGATTGCTACGATTACATTTGCGGCTTTGTGCATACTCATACGGCGGCGTGTATTCCCGAGCTTATTTGTGATGTTCCCGAACATGAGGAGCATACCGACGATTGCCTTATATGTACCATTCCCGAGCACACGCATTCTCCCGATTGCGCTTGCCCCACTAACGCACATACTCACGATAAGAGCTGTTGGCCAAACGTAGGCACCGCTCAAAGCTCTGCACCCAACGGTGCACCTTCAAATCCCGAAGACGGCTACATTTTCAGAAAGAACGCAGGGTCTACCCGTTATATATATATTAAAGGTAGATGGTACAGATATTCCGGTACGGCGTCTAACGGTAATATCGTTGACCGCACCTGTAATCTTGACGAGCATATTCATTCGGATGATTGCTCCTGCAAAATAACCGAGCACACTCACGGACTCGGATGCTATGATGACCTTATTCATATGCACGACGAGGATACCTGCTACAAGTATTCCTGCGGTGTAGTTGGACACGATCACGTTAACTCTTGTAAGAGACTTATTTGCGGTATCACCGAAAATCATACTCATTCATCTAACTGTAATAGCTCGACGAGATCGAATACCGTTGGCGAGATATACAGAAAATACGGACAGTCAATTGAGGACATATGGCCGATAGTTGACGGTAACGGAGTTGTTTACGATAACGGTGAAAGATGGTCTCCCTCCGATTCGTCCTATTACACTCAGGTTTTGGTTTACTTAACCAAGATGCCTCCCGATAACTTTACCCTCACCTTGAATTCGGGTTCATACACTCCTTACACGATGCAGTATTATCTCGAAATGCTTCCCGAGGATGAAATTCCCGAGGGTGAAGAGGGTATGACCTACGAGGGAAGAGAATATTTGCTTGATAACGTAATCAAGGCAAAATATAACTACGTTACCAAGGCGGAGGACTTCTTCGACATAGTAGGCTTCTATCAGTACGAATCCAATCCCGCCTTCTCGAATAACCAGATATCAATTACGGGCGACGAATCGAAAAGGGTCGTTAAATTCTATTACAACAGAATTACCGACCATTACCTCAAATTCAGTAACAACGGCGAAATCCTTGACGATAAGGAGCAGTACGGAATTCCGTACGGTGCAAAGCTTAAGGAATACGACTTCGTACCCGATTATCCCACCAAGCTTGAGCCCGGTGCATTCACCTTTGCAGGCTGGTACACCTCTCCCGGGTGCTTTGACGGTACCGAGGTTGATTGGGAAACTCTTACGATGCCTGAGGGAGACCTGCTTCTTTACGCTAAGTGGATACCTGTCAAGCATAAGGTAAACGTATGGCTTGACTCCTCTCTCACAGAGAAGGTTGCAGACGAACAAATTGTTGACCACGGTGCGTTTGCGCACGAGCCCGCGGGTCACGTTACAAACGGAAATTACGTTTTCCAGGGCTGGTTTTATAAGGATACCGTTAACGGAGAGGTCGTCGAAAAGGCGTTTACGTTCAGCGGCATTCCCGTAAATGAGGATATGGATATCTATGCTAAGTGGAGCTCTCACGTTTCGGTGGATTACCGAGTAAATTACGTTCTGTTTGAAACGGGTGAGCCAATAGCTGATGCTACAGTCGGAAGCACTATTGCAGGTAGCAATAAGACCTTTGAGGCAAAGGCGGGCGAGGACCTTTACGTCGGATATCAGAGTGGATTCTATCCTCTCGTTAACAGCCATACCATAACTATGAGTGTTGACGGAACGCACGAATTTACCTTCTACTACGTTTACGTACCGTCTATGCCCTACGCCGTGCGTTATGTGGACGCGGTAACGGGAGAAAGGCTTCTTCCGGATAAGGTAGTGCTTGATAACAGCTTATCTGTCGTTACCGAGACCTTTGAAAGAGTCGATAAGACTATGCCCGACGCATATCAGAAGAGACTTGTACTGTCGGCAGACGATACCGACCTTGATGGAGACGGTATTTACGACAAGAACGTCATAACCTTCTATTATAGCTTTGACGAGGTACACGCTTATTATAAGGTTGTGCATTATCTGCATAATATAAGCACGAACGGATACCGCGAG
>JAFYTG010000203.1 GCA_017558945.1 Clostridia bacterium | reverse complement strand
CTGCTCAGAGAGTTCCTGTTCCCACAGGCTCTACCACCATCCTCGTAGCAGTTGTTAAGGGTAAGGACGTTACCAAGGACGGCATCAATGCAGCTATGAAGGCGGCATCCTCTGCATCCTTCGGTTACACCGAGGAAGAGCTAGTTTCCTCCGATATCATCGGTATCACCTACGGCTCACTCTTCGATGCTACTCAGACCATGGTTTCTAAGATCGATGACGATACCTATCAGGTACAGGTTGTTTCTTGGTACGACAACGAGAACTCCTACACCAGCCAGATGGTTAGAACTATTAAGTACTTCGCAGAACTCAACTAATTGCTTCAGATAAGCGGCGCATTACTGCGTTAAAAACAAGACAGACACACCTCGAAATACGTAAGTATTCCGTCGGTGTGTCTGCTTATTTTTGCCTTGTACTGCTTGCTTCTCTTTGCAATCATATTATAATGGCGTCATAGATTTGCCCAATACTTCGTTGTAGCTCGCTCGAAATACGCAAGTATTCCGTCGCTCACACGCCTTGTCTTGAGCAAATCTATTTAGCCATACTGCAATTGACTTGCAAAGGGTAGCTGTAATAATTTGCATAAAGTTGATTAAGATAAGAATTATGTAATAACTTCGTTGTTTCTCAATTCGGGATTTTTTTGTCAAGATAAGAAGCTCGCGTAAAACTCCGATTAATACGGAGTTTTTTGTCGTTTGAGTATTAAAGGTTGACACTAAAATTGATTTGTAATATAATAAAGCGGAGGAAAGGAGAGATATAATGCTAAAAGGACTTTTTGACGGAATCAGAGTTAAAAATTGTATCATAATTGTGTTAAGCGGAATATTTCTCGCCTTTGGACTTTACCACGTTCACTCTCTTTCGGGCGTAACCGAGGGAGGTGCGCTCGGGCTTAATCTTCTCCTTGAGCATTGGTTTGATATTTCTCCGTCGATTACAAATTTTCTGACCAGCGTTATATGTTATTTTCTTGGATGGCGCGTGCTCGGAAGACGCTTTATCGTTTATTCCGCCATTGCCGCTTCAAGCTTTTCGGTGTCGTACAGAATAATCGAGCAGTTTCCGCCACTTTGGGAGGAGCTTTACAATATGCCTCTTTTGGCGGCAATTATCGGTGCGATATTCGTAGGTGTCGGAACGGGCGTTGCCATAAGATACGGCGGTGCTATATGCAGTGACGATGCACTCGCAATGACCCTTTCTCATCTGACAAAATGGGGAATTGAAAAGATATATCTTATCAGTGACCTTGTAATACTTGGTCTGTCCTTGACCTACATACCCATAGGACGAATAGTCTATTCACTTTTCACGGTTGTTCTGTCGGGGCAGATTATCGGCTTAATACAAAGGATAAAAAGGGGATGATCCTATGTTTGACGTAAATAGAGTATCCGACGAATGTGTTTTATGGATACGCGATTTTTTTGAAAAGAACGGAAACGGATGTAACGCCGTCGTGGGTATATCGGGCGGAAAGGACAGCTCGGTTGTTGCCGCACTCTGCGTTGAAGCACTTGGCGTCGACCGTGTTATAGGCGTGCTTATGCCAAACGGCGTACAGCACGATATAGATTGCGCCCAAAGGCTTGTAGAGCATTTGAAAATAAAGCATTATACGGTGAATATCAAGGATACGGTGGATGCCCTGAAGAGTGCCTTGCCCTCCGATCTTGCTCTTTCTGAGCAAACGGTCAACAATATCCCTCCCCGTGTCCGTATGACCACCCTTTACGCTATATCTCAAAGCGTTAACGGACGTGTTGCCAACACCTGCAATCTCTCGGAGGATTGGGTTGGATATTCTACACGCTATGGTGATTCGGTTGGAGACTTCAGCCCTCTGTCACGCCTTACGGTGCAGGAGGTCAAGGCAATCGGCCATCATCTCGGACTTCCCTCTGACCTTGTGGAAAAGACTCCCATTGACGGACTTTGCGGTAAAACTGACGAGGATAATCTCGGCTTTACCTACGCAGAGCTTGACAGATATATCCGTACGGGAGAAATTGACGACCCTGCAAAAAAAGAGCTTATTGACCGAAAGCACAAGGCTAATTTGTTCAAATTAGCCCTTATGCCGATATTTGAACCGAATCTGTGAGGTGGATTGCTATGATTATTGATAAAAACGGAAATAATTGGTACAAAATAGGACTTCATATTCACACCAAGCGCTCTGACGGAGGACTTCAGCCCGAGGATGCCGCGGCGTTTTATAAGGAGCGTGGCTTTGATGCCGTTGCTCTCACTGACCATTGGGTATACGGTGAGGAGTGTGAGCTTGCAGGAATTAAGGTTTTTTCGGGCTGTGAGTACGACCGAGGAGGCGTTGAGTCCGACCTCGGCGTATGGCATATCGTCGGAATCGGTATGACCTCGAAGCCTGATTTAGTTCCCGGTCCGTTTGCTCAAGGACTTATCGACAAAATAAACGAGGCGGGCGGTATTGCAATTCTTGCCCATCCTATGTGGTCTCTTAATTCTCCCGAGCAGATAAAAAAGCTTCATGGACTTGCCGCGGTCGAAATATACAATACCGTTTCGGGCATTGAAAACGGCATCCGTCCCGATTCAAGCGCTATCATTGATATTCTTGCAAACGAGGGATATATCCTGCCTCTCGTTGCCGCTGATGATATTCACGGCTACGGTGATATTGCTTGTCGCTCTTACGTTATGGCGAGACTTGAAAGCCTTACCCGTGAGAATTTGCTTGACGCTATCCGCAACGGTGACTTTTATGCGACTCAGGGTCCCGAGCTTTACACTCGACGTGAGGGCAATAAGATAATTGCCGATTTTTCCGAGTGCGTAAAGGTGAAATTTGTTTCAAATCTTACCTCTGCACGAAGAGTTTTCGAAGGCAAGTCTCTCACTCACTCGGAGTATGAGGTAAGGCCCAATGAAAAGTGGGTAAGAGTTGAGGTTGTTGATAGGGATAGTAACGTTGCTTGGTCTAACATTTTTGACTTCAGATAAGCGTCGCATTACTTCTTTATCTGCGAGATAGTAACGCCTCGAAATACATAGGGTATTCCATCGGCATTCCTACTCTTGATGCCTTGTACTGCTCGTTTCTCTTTGTCAAAACTTCAGATACGCGTCGCATTACTTCGTTATCTGCGTACAATTCGTATAAACTATGCTTATAAATAAAAGGAGTTTTTATAATGATAATCGACAAAAACGGTAACAAATGGTTTAAGGTCGGACTTCACGTACATACCAGTCGCTCTGACGGAGTGTTTTCGCCCGAGGCTGCCGCAAGGCGCTATAAGGAGGAAGGCTTTGATGCCGTTGCGCTTACTGACCATTGGATACACGGTGATGAAGGTGAGCTTGAAGGGCTGAAAATATTATCCGGCTGTGAGTACAATCTCGGAGCCAATGATACAGCCGTTGACGTTATTCATATCGTTGGCGTTGGTATGACATCACCGCTTGACGTACCCCGTGATATATCCCGTCAGGAGCTTATTGATAAAATAAACGAGGCAGGAGGTATCGCAATTCTCGCACATCCCGCTTGGTCTCTCAACAGCACTCAGCAGATAGAGTCGCTTCACGGCTTTTCTGCGCTTGAAATATATAATTCGGTTTCCGACGTGTGCCAAAGCTTCAGACCCTATTCGGGAATTATTGTTGACCTTCTTGCAAATGACGGCTATATTTTGCCTCTCGTTGCTACCGACGATACGCATTATTACGAGGGAGAGGATGATTGCAAATCCTTCGTAATGGTACGCGCCGAGTCCCTTACTCGTGAGAATATCCTTAACGCTATCCGTAACGGTGACTTTTATGCTTCTCAAGGTCCCGAGCTTTACACACGCCGTGAGGGTAATAAAATAATTGCCGATTTTTCCGAGTGTGTCAAGGCTTGCTTTATGTCTAACGGCGCTTGGTGTGCAGGAAGAGTTCATAAGGGCGAGTGTCTTACTCACCTCGAATATGAGCTTGTGCCTTTTGAAAAGTGGGTAAGAGTTGAGGTGTATGATAAATATGGTAATACCGCTTGGTCTAACATTTTTGACTTCAGATAAACATCGCATTACTTCGTTATCTGCGAGATAGTAACGCCTCGAAATATGAAAATATTCCGTCGGCATTACTACTCTTGATGCCTTGTACTGCTCGTTTCTCTTTGTCAAGACTTCAGATAAGCGTTGAATTATAACTAATAAAGGAAATATAATTATGGAAATAATTGCACAGATTTTAAGTATCATCGGAATGATTGGCACGGTATTTGCCTTTCAGATTAAAAAGACGAGTCACTTTTGTATTATGTCGATATTCACCTGCTCGCTTTTTGCGACAAGCTATTTGCTTCTCGGCTCACCGACCAGCGCTATAATCAATCTTGTTTGCGCAGTAAGAGGAATACTCGCTTCGAATTCCAAAACCAACACAAGGCTCAGCTTCGGAATAATCTCTCTTGTGATAATTATTGCAACTGCGTTTACCTTTAACGGTATTCTTTCCGTGCTTGTATGCTTTGCGGAGCTTGTAGGTACATACGCAATGTGGTTTGCCACCGAGATTGGAATCCGCAAATTCAGGATTTTTATTCAGTCACCACTATGGCTTATCAACAACGTTTGCGTATTCTCCATTGGCGGTATAATCTGCGAGCTGTTCTCTATGGCTTCGGCAACTATATTCTGGATAAGAATGACAAGAAAAAAGAAGGCGTAAAAATCGGGTCTGTAAAAAACTCCGTGAGTTTTTACAGACCCTTTGTTGATTTTCTGATGGCAAGAGACGGTTGAAATACTTTTTTGTAGGGCCATTCAAGCTCCTTTGATATCATTGACAGAATTGCTCTTGCGGCATCTCTTCCAAGATTTTCCTTCGGGTGAATTACGCTTGTAAGTGCAGGGGAAAGGGTAGATGCAATCACCGTATCGTCAACGCTTATTATCGAAACGTCATCGGGGATTCTTACGTTGAGGGGAGCAAGTATGTCATAGCATTTTTTGGCAACTCCGTCATTGAAGCAAAAGATTCCGTCAATACTATGTTTTTTTATAAGAGCTGAAAGGCTTTCCGCAAAGCTCTCTGTATACTCCAAAAAGAACGTGCTTTCTCCAAATGAGGAGAAAAAGCCGTCGAGTCTTTCCTTTGAATCGGTACGCTCGAGATATGTCACGGCACACGCTTTTTTAATTCCGAGACTTTTAAAATAGTCTGCCGAAATCCTTCCCGCTTGAAATTCATCCATTACCACGTAGCTTTCGGGAAGATTCTTGTAAAATGTGTCTATCATAACGTAAGGAATGCCGTGTGCGACAAGTCTCGAAAGAGTCGAAACGAGATTGTCGGGAGCGTTTTCCGAGCGGTTTGACGGTTGAAAGATTATGCCGTCGGTCTTATCGAGCATTGCGTTTTCAATAAGGCCTGCTATAACGTCGGCATCGTTTTTTGTATCTGCCATAACTACGTTGACGTTTTCCGATTCAAGCACCTCGCATATCGAACGGAGGTAATAGGGAATAAAATCAACCTCGGCAAGATTTAAGAATATATCGACACGAATTTTTTTCAGGTTGAGACTGGAACGGCAAAAGGTTCCTTTACCGTGTCTTTTTTCAAGCAATCCTTCATTTACAAGAACGCTTAGTGCCTCGCGTACGGTAAGTCTTGCGACGCCGTAAAGCTTTATCATTTCGTTTTCGCTCGGGAGCATATCTCCGACTTTTATCTGTCCCGTCTTTATCTGCCCGCGAATCGTGTCCGCAAGCTGAACGTATAACGGAACGGAGCTGTTTCTTTTTATCATCGTAATACCACTCATTCTATATTCGTTGCTCCCATTATACAACAAAAGCTTTGAAAAATCAATAAGGTGTTGACAAGTATGTTTTTGTGTGATATAATCCAACTTGTACAGATGAGTTAAAAAGGAGGCTAATATGCAGAAGCTTTTAACCTTTGACGTCGGCACGACGGCAATGAAATGCATCTTGTTTGACGAAAATTTCAAGCAGCTTTTTTTCGCGCGTTGCGAATATGATATAAGCACTCCGTCGGAGAGTGTTGCCGAGCTTGACCCTGAAATTTATTTTTCCACCTTTCTTGAATGCGTTAATAAAATGCGAGATTCGGGGATAGACATAAGGGAGATATCCTCAATAACCTTTACGACTCAGGGGGAAACTCTTATTCCTGTAGACCGTGACGGCAGACCGCTTACCTCCGCTATCGTATGGCTTGACACAAGAGCCGAAAGGGAAGCGGAGGATTTGAGAGCGCTTATAGGCGACGAGGAAATATATCGCCATACAGGTCTTTGGGGAATAGACGGAGCACTTCCTGCCGCTAAGGTGCTTTGGCTTTCGAAAAACAAGCCCGAAATCTACGAAAGACTGTTCAAGCTCCTTTTGGTTGAGGATTACCTCATATACAGACTCACGGGGCGCTTCGTATCCGAAGCCTCTCTTCAATCCTCGACGGGATGGTATGATATAAACGGTGAAACGCTCTTTTCGGATATGGCAAGGGCTTGCGGAATAAGAGAGGACATGCTTCCCGAAATTTTGCCCTGCGCAACTGTTGTCGGAAAGCCTCATTTCGAATACGGATTCGGAGAAAATACGGTCGTTACAACGGGTGCTATGGATCAGATATCCTCGGCGGTCGGTATCGGTAATATCCGAGAGGGAATTTTCAGTGAAACCACGGGCACCGCTCTCGTTGTGGGAATTACGGTTGAAAAGCCCGTTTACGATACGAAAACTCCCATAACGGTATATAAGCACTATGACGGAAAATTTATATATATGCCCTATTATTCTACTGCGGGAATGGCGCTCAAGTGGTTCAGAGATACGCTTATGCCGTATGCAGAGGAGGAGGGACGAAGGAGAGGACTTTCAGCGTATGAGTATATAGATACGGTTGCGGAAAAATCTCCTGCAGGCTGCCGAGGGACTATAATGCTTCCCAATCTTTCACACGGAGGAGGATTTTCAGGCATTACTCTTACTACGGACATTTCGGATATGGCAAGAAGCGTGCTTGAGGCGGTTGCGTATACTTTGCGAGGAATAATAGAGCAGGCAGAGGTGCGCGGAATAAAAATCGACGAGGTTTATTCTCTCGGAGGAGGTTCAAAAAGTCCTTTGTGGGAGCGGATAAAGGCGGACGTATGTCAGAAAAGCTTTATCCCTGTTGATTTTCCCGAAACCACGGCGCTTGGCGCCGCAATTCTTGCCTCGGTCTCAATCGGAATTTATGAGAGCGTTGACGCTGCTCTGTCAAAAAACAAAATATCGGGCAGGGTAATCGGCGCAGAGATAGAAGCCCTTGCGGCATATGATGAAAATTATAAAAAATTTACAAAATACATTCAGGAGGACCAACAATGAAAAATATGAAAAAAGCCAACGTCGTAATGCTCAGCGTTGGAGAACAGCAATATCCTCAGGATTACCTTGCAAAAGTTATTTCCGAGCTTGAGGGCGAGGTTAAAAAGATGGATTGTAATATCGTCGGATGCTATACCGTGATGAATTTTGCCGATGCGCAAAGGGTTGCCGACGAGCTTTCGGGAAAGAGCGTTGACCTCTTTATTATAGACTTCGTATCCTGGCACATCACGACGAATATTATGCATATTCTTAAAGGCTACCGTGACGTACCTCTTCTCATATGGGCTATCGGCGGATTTACCGATAAGACGGGCAAGCTTCACGCTCCTGCCGCAGGTGCAGGTATCACGGGCTTTATCCCGATTGTCAAGGAGATGGGCTATAAGTATAAGATTATTGCGGAAAAGCCCGATAGTACCCATGCGTATGACGAGGTAGCAAGCTACATACATTCTGTAAGCTGTGCTCTCACCGTTAAGGCGGCAAGAATCGGTCTTATCGGATATGCGGATATGGGACTTTATACCTGCGCATACGATAAGACGGCACTCTTTAATAAGATTGGTATTGATATCGAAAATTATGACGGATACAGAATTGCAAATCTTATGGATGAGTTCCCCGAGGAGCGTGTCAAGGAGACAATGGAATGGATAAGAAGTACCGCCAAGGCGCAGAACAACATTCCCGACAAGGCTCTTGAAAGAGTTACCCGACTCTATCTTGCAATGAAGGATAGTGCTGACGGACGTAATCTTGACGCCATTTCCGTAAAGTGTGTAGACGGTATTACTAAGCTGGGATTCAATCCCTGCCTTGCTCAGTCACTTCTTGCGGACAAGGACGTATCCGTAATCTGTGAGTGCGATGCTTACGGTCTTGTGACGAGCATTCTTCTTTCCACCGTTTCAAATCAGACCTCTGCCTTCGTTGAGCATTACGAGGTGTTTGACAAGGAGGTGCTTGTAGGTGTTTGCGGATTTATACCGCGTGATTTTATTGACGGTGACTTTGAAATTAAGTCGGCAAACCTCGGTGAGTACAACACGGGCATCAGTAACGTGTCAAGGCTCAAGTGCGGCGAGATAACCTACGGACGCTTCTATTCGGATAAGGGACAGTTCAAGATGTTCCTCCAGCACGGCAAGACCAAGCCTCTCGGTAAGTGGACTGAGCTTGGATGGGAGGAGCCTACCCCCGATTTTCCTGCGGCGCTTCTCGAGCCCGAAATGCCTATTATCGAGTATCTTGACAAGGTACCCGGTCAGCATATTATTATGACCTTCGGAGATTGGACCGACAAGCTTCGTGAGGTTTGTAATCTTCTTGATATTGAAGTAGTGGAGTGATAAAAATGAGAGAATTCAAGAAATTTGAAAGAGGTGCCGAAAAATCGGCACGTACAGGTGACGGAATGCTCAAGCTTGCATTTTTTGACGTTGACCTCAAAAATTCAAGCCTTCTTATGAGCATAGACGATTTTGACGATAAGATTTTTGACGAGCGCTTTATTGTAAAGTCGGGTGAATGGCATACCGAGGACGGTTGGGTAGTCGGAAAGAACCCGAAAATGTGTCCGGGAATGATAATCTCCAAGGAGGACTTTTTCGGCAACGTTATGCTTGAATTGACGGTGCAGATGGTACCTCCCGCAACTCACGATATAAACGTAATGATAAACGGTGAGTGGGACGAGGAAAAGGACGAGAGAGGCAACGCATACGTTGCGGGAATGGAAGCGTTCTGGCATGGAAACGTCGGCTTTGAAAAGTCTCCCGAGTACAAGCTTACTGCCGCAACTCCTTTGTTTGATTTTGATCCCTCAAGGGAATATAACTTCAAGATGGGTAACGTTGAGGGAAAGGTTTTCGTTCTCATTGATGACAAGCTTTGTCTCGAAATTTCCGACCCCGATCCGCTTGATACCTCAAAATACGGAAGAATCGGCTTTGAGGCATATTCAAGCTGGTGGAAATTCAAGAACGTGCGTGTGTACGGCTTGAAGTATGAGAAAATAGAGGAATACTACAACCCCGAATTTTAGGAGGATACTATGTCGGTTAAAATTTGTATTATAGGTGCGGGAAGCTGTTCTTTTTCGGTTAATCTTGTAAAGGATCTTTGCCTTAATAATAATTTTAAGGATGCCACGGTTACCCTCGTTGACATAAACGAGGAAAGGCTTAACGCCATCTACGGTCTTTGCGTAAGATATCGCGAGGAGCTTGGAGGCTCTGTCAATATTGAGAAGAGCATGGACCGACGAAGCGCTATGAAGGGTGCGGATTTCGTTATGAACGTAGCGCTCGACGGCGGTCACGAAAGATTCAAGCAGGGAATTGACGTGTCGTATAAGAACGGCTATCGCTTTGGCGGAAGCCTTCATATCGTTCATGACGAGGGCTTTTATATCAACTTCCATCAGCTCTCGCTTATGGAGGAGATTCTCAAGGATAGTCTTGAAATATGTCCCAAGGCGTATTATATTCTCGTTGCAAATCCCGTTCAGGCAGGTGTTACGTACCTTCAGAGAAAGTATAAGGATGCCAAGGTGATTGGTATGTGCCACGGCTTCAACGGTGCATACAAGGTTGCAAGTGCTATGGGCTTTGATAAGGAGGACGTTTCCTTTGAGATCGCAGGCGTAAATCACTTTATATGGATGACCGAGTTTAAATATCGCGGAGAGGATGCATATCCGCTTCTCGATAAGTGGATAGAGGAGCACGGTGGACTTTTAGTTGATAGCGAGGAGGAGCTGAAAAAGCGCGGACTCGGTGCGGATGAGGTCAACCGCAAGGCAGTTGATATCTATCATCGCTTCGGACTTTTTCCGATTGGAGATACACCTAGCTCGGGCGGAGGTGCTTGGGGTTGGGAATATCATACGGAGGATGAGACCGAGGAGTATTACCAGTGCCGTCCGTATGAATGGTACGGAATAATGTTCAAGGGAAATGCAGGCTTTACAAAGGAGCTTGAGCGTATTGTAGCCGACAAGAGCGTCAAGGTCAGTGACGTATTACCGCCTCACGTATCTCCCGAGCCCATGATACCCTTGATGGAGGGACTTGCATTTGATACCAACACGCGAGTTGTTGTAAACATACTCAACGACGGTGGCTATATGAAGGGGCTTCCGACCGATTACGAGGTTGAAATTGCCGCAAATATCGATAAGAATGGCGTACATCCTATCTGCAACGACGGACTTCCCAAGCCGATTATGGCGCATCTTTTACGAGACAGAATTGCTCCCGTTGAGCTTGAGCTTGCGGCATTTGAAAATCACAGCAAGGAGCTGCTTGTTGACCTCGTTATGACAGACCCGTGGACGAAATCACGCGCTCAGGCGGAAAAGCTTGTGCAGGATATACTCGACCTTCCTATAAACTCCCGTATGAAAGAGTATTACAGGTGACGAAATGTTGAAAAATATAAAACGCTCTTTAAAGGATTTGCTTGGCGCAGAGTATATGAGCGCCGTTAAAAGCGTCGCAGTTGAGATAAACGGAATGGATGAGGCGGAGGCAGACGCGCTTATCAACGAGGAGGTGGAATTTCTCCCTGAATCCTACGTTGAACGTATGCACAGCCTTGCCAAAAGGACAGGTGACGTGGTTGTAAAGCCGTTTGAGAATGCTACAATCGGTGCGCCTACCGAGGCTTATCGCAAGGCAGCTCATCTCTCCTCGTCTCCGATAGGCGGTGTTGGATGCACCCGTATCGGTGAGGACGGAAGGGCCTATCTCATTGCCAAGAGTGAGCATTACCACGCTTCTCTCGGACACAATTTTCCGGGATATAAGCTTATTACCAACGCAAGAAGGCTCGGCATACTTAACGCCACCCACAACAATACCCGTGGATATATCACAAGGCTTGCCGAGGAAAGAATAATTGCCGCAGCAAACGGCGTTGAGGCAGATGCTCTTGACAAAGTGCTTTCCTCAAGGGATGAGCATATGCTTAACCGTATTATCAATCTTGAAACGGGAAGCCTTGCAGTTGAAGCCGGAATCAAAATGATGCTTTCACGCTTTTATAGACTTGACTCCACCTACTCCGCTCCCGAATACGATGGTAAAATCCCCGTATTTTTCGTGATGGAGGATAACAAGGAGGGGCTTTCGGCAAACTATCACGGCACCACCGTAATCGCTCAGACCTTCAGAGGTATGTGGCCCGAGCTTTATGAGAAGGCGTTGCGGAATCATCTTTACAAGGTGGTCAGCGTAAAGAAAAACGATATTGCGGATTTTGAAGAAAAGATTCGTCGGTATAATAGTGGAAGCTATAAGACAGCAGGCTTTTTGCACGAAATAATTCTTATGAATTACAGCGGTATAAGACTTACTCCCGAGTTTCTGCAAGAGGCTTACAGACTTTGTCACGAGACGGATACATTGACCCTTTGCGATGAAATTCAGTCTTGTATGTGGTATGACGGAATGTTTCTTTTTCGCCGTTACGGGCTTAATCCCGATTTTGCGGTAATAGGCAAGGGCTTTCCCGGAGGAGAGTATCCTGCAAGTAAGATTCTTACGACCTATAAGGCAGATATACTCAACCAATTCGGAGCGCTGGTTACCAACGGTCAGGAGGAGCTTGCAAGCCTTGCTTACCTTATCACTATGGAATTTTCCCGTGAGAACGGTAATGAGATAACCAAAATGGGAGAATATATCGAAAATGGAATAGAAGCACTTGCTAAGAAATTCCCGACTCTCGTTGATAAGGCGGACGGTCTCGGTCACCTTGCGGCAATTCACTTTAAGAGGGTAGAGGATGCGGCACGCTTCACCAAGCTTATAAACGAAAAATGCGTTGATATCAGTGCTCAGCTTTATAAAGCGGATTGTCCTCCCGGGGCGATTATAAAGCCTCCGCTTATTGCCGACGAGATTGTGATTGACGTGATGCTTGAAAAGGTAAGAGAATGCCTTATTGAGCTTGAATAAAATAAGTGGCTGAAGCCTAAATGATATAATCCCCTTAGAGTAGACACTTGAAAAAACAAAAAGTTTTCAAGACTACTTTAAGGGGGTTATTTTTATGCCAAGGAAATCGCACAAGAACAAGAAGTACAGTATTGAATTGAAAAGGCAAGCAGTACAAGATTG